>NZ_RYYJ01000050.1:0-884 GCF_004379015.1 Campylobacter sp. US50a
ATAAGCTTCTATCCAACGCTCTAAATCTTCGCTTATTGTAGTATTTTTAAGTTTCATTTTATTTATATCCTTTTTTTATAACATAATTGAATATTATGTTATATTTATTTGCTTGTGTTAATATCAAAATATATATTTTAATAGGCTTATTTTGATATAAGATTATGTTATATATTTTAAATTATACCATAAAAATATTTATATTTTTGCATTATTTGTCTATTTATACAATTTTTTATTAAAATTATGGTATAATTTATATATTTTAACAAATAAAGGATAAAAATGGAAAAAAATGCAATAAATAATGAAAATATTCAAAAAAATGAAATATTAATTCCAAAAAGAGTATTATTTGATGAAAAAACATTAAAAATGATAGAAATGATGATTCCTACTTACAAAGATGAAATTTCTAATACAAATAAAGAAAATGAGAAAATTAATCAAATGATTAAGCTTGCTATAGAAAAAATGTTTAAAAATGATTTTTTGAATAAAATAAATAATTTTTAATTAGGTTTTTTTATGAATAATGTTTTGTTGCACAGAATAACTGAGAAAGGAAACATTCGCTATTATAGCATAGAAATTATTGCCACTCTATTTGAGGAATATATGGTTGAGAGAGTTTACGGAAATGTGCGTTTTAAAAGTTGTACAGGAAGAAAAAATAATGTATTTCCAAGTTTTAATGAGGCACAAATTTTTTGAGAGATTAAAGAAACAAAAAATGAAAAAAGGGTATGCGTAAGTTTTTGCTCAAAAAATAAGAAAAAACATTGATAAAATAGGCTTTTGAGATAAGCTTTTAGCTAAACTCTCAAAAACAGGTAAAAAATCCTTATCAAATCCGCTAATTTCAATTTTTATAGCCATTTGTA
>NZ_RYYJ01000051.1:0-847 GCF_004379015.1 Campylobacter sp. US50a
AAAACTCTTCTTTTTTTAAAAGGGCTACAAAATGTATTATAGCTACAAAAACCTTAGAAGGCTTTAGCACAAGTCAAATGCACAAAATTGGAAATGTGGCAATAGTCTCTTTAAGCTCTGCAGATAAGAAAGGTGGAAGCTATACTTTTACAAATAAAGTAAGTATGCAAGATTTTGGAGAAAATCTTTATTTAGATACTGAGGCAAATGGGTATGAAAAACAAATAAAAAATTCAAGAAAGAATTTATATATCACAAGTTTGCAAGCTTATAAAGAAAAAGAACAGCAAAATACTACTGATAAAATCCCTTACAATGAAACTATTTTTGTTAGAGCTTACTTAAATAATGAGGAGAAATTTTTCTTCGATGAGACAATTAAATGGGCATATTGTATAAAAAAAGAAGAGGAATTAGAATGCAATCAATCTAAAATTAAGATTTTAGAAAATCTTCAAGGAAATGATATAGCCTTTAATACTTCTATGCTTTCACAAGATGATAGGAATATACTTTATAATATGAATGAAAAATATCAATTAATTTTATTTGCTTATTTTAATAAACCTGCTTTTAAAACAACACAAGGAATAACGCATTTAGTGTTAAAATGACTAAAGATTTAAACTATACAAAACAAAGCCATTGAACTTACCCTCTCAAATATAAAAGACAAAGAACAAATTTATTTAAAAGCCCAAAAGGATTATGATGAATTAGTCCAGCATAATTTCACTCAAAGAATTTTAAATGATAAAGATTCTATAGTGGATGGAATTTATAATGAAAGGATTAAAAAGATTCATACTCAAACCATAGACTTAGCTAAAAATGTCAATGTAGGAGG
>NZ_RYYJ01000052.1:0-816 GCF_004379015.1 Campylobacter sp. US50a
TGATCGATTAATAACTCAGCATTTACTCCAAAAATTTGATAAAGTTTATCCTCGTTATTAAGAGAGTATCTTGCTAAATCTCCCATATTGTTAATGCCTATGCTTTTTAGTTTTGTTGCATATCCTTTGCCTATACGCCAAAAATCATTTATGGGCGTGTGTTGCCATAATTTTCTTCTATAAAGCATTTCATCCAAATACCCTATGCAAAGTCCATCTTTATTAGTATTTTGTTTTTTGGCTAATATATCCATTGCAATTTTTGCTAAGTAAAGATTTGTTCCTATTCCCGCAGTTGCTGTTATTTGAGTTGTTTTTAAAATTTCAAATAATATGTTTTCAATGAGTTTGTCAGCAGATAGCTTATAATGTTTGATATAAGGAGTTAAATCAATAAATACTTCATCAATGGAGTAAATATGAATGTCTTTTGGATCAAAATACTTTAAATAAATACTGTAGATTTTAGAACTATAGTCTATATATGTTGACATCCTAGGTTTTGCGACAATGTAATCAAGTTCTAAATTAGGATTATTTATTAGTTCAAGATGATTGTATGATTTTGCACTGAAATATTTAGCAATTTTTAAGCGCTTGTAATTGATTGTTTTTACTTTTTGTATTAGTTCAAATAGTCTTAATCTGCCTGATATATTATAAGATCTTAATGCGGGAGATACCGCAAGACATATTGTTTTTTCAGTTCTACTTTCATCCGCAACTACAAGATTGGTATTTAGAGGATCTAATTTTCTTAAAATGCATTCAACAGAAGCATAAAATGACTTAAGATCTATAGCTGCATATTTTTGC
>NZ_RYYJ01000053.1:0-763 GCF_004379015.1 Campylobacter sp. US50a
TTAGAGATTGGTTGCCTAATTTAAAAACTTCAGTAGAACTTGGAGCTAAGTTTAATATCAATCCTAAAGTAGAAGCTGAGGCTAGATTTGGAAATATAAAAGTAAGTGATGAGTTTGATTTACCAAGAGTACAAAAATTTGTAAGTACTTCTTTAATTATTCCTGTTAATGAAGCTTTCTATTTTAGTTTAAACTATAATGGAATGTTTGATAAAGATGGCAATACCCATACAGGATTTGCTCAGTTTAATTATCTTTGGTAATCTTATAAAAGATCCTACTTAGTTTAATTAGTTTTTACTCTCCTACTTGTTAAAATTTCATCCTGATAATTTTAAAATTATTAGGATGGATGTTGTTATTGTATTTATTTTTTTATTTTTTTATTTTTGTTTTATTATTTAATTTTATAAAAATATAATTATCTTTTTATGCAACTTATAAGATAATATTGGATTTTAATGTAACTATCAAGGAAAAATATGTTTGATAAAATTCATTATTATTATTTTAATGCTAATTATGAAAAATGTTTAAACTTGAGTGAGCAATTTTTAAAAGAAAGTCCAAAATTTGCTTTAGAATTTGCTATGCTTTCTTCTTATAAACTTTCTCTTTTTCAAAAAGCTTTATATTATGCTCAAGAGCTTTTTTCTTTAAATCCTACAAGTTTTAATGGTCTTATGCTTGCTAAAAGCTATATTGAAAATTTAAGACTTGATGAAGCCTTGAATTTATTACAAACACTTTTAACTCGCAAAGA
>NZ_RYYJ01000054.1:0-736 GCF_004379015.1 Campylobacter sp. US50a
GTAAGCAGAAGTTTTATCTTTAAATATTTCTTTTCTATATTTTTCTAAGTTTTTTCATTGTTTCTCCTGTCTTTTTAAAAGATTTGTTTTTCAACTAATTTTCTCTTTCTTTTTTTAATTTATTGGTATTTTGGTTTATGATTTATATAAAAAGCAAGATCCTTATTATAACAGTTCCATTTTTTAAATAGCGAAAAATGAAAGAAGTGATAAAGATTTTGAGATTTTTCCATGTATAAAATAAGGCAGATTTTTATTTTATCAATAGCAATTATTATTAAAAAAAATAGCAGAAAATTTCATTTGCCTATATTAATGTAACTTTTTATTACAATCAGCATTTTCAAAAAACTTTATCATTATTTCAGCTTAAATTTTATCATTTAAAATTAAACTTGATATAAATCTTTTCGTATACTTTGCTCGCTCGATTTAAATATATAAAAGCATAATATTGAATAACCTCTTTTAATACTATGTAATTTTAAACAAGGCATGGTTTTTGATAAAATTTTTAGATGAAAAAATCTACAAGCTTGATTGTTTTATTGATTAATTCCAAAACAAGAACTAAAAATTAACAATCTTAGTCTATTAAAATTCTTTTTATACAATTAAAAAATAATTATTATATACAAATGTGAAAATATGGATAATACGCAAAAATATGCAGCTATAGATCTTAAGTCATTTTATGCTTCTGTTGAATGCATTTTAAGAAAATTAGATCCTCTAA
>NZ_RYYJ01000055.1:0-732 GCF_004379015.1 Campylobacter sp. US50a
TGACCATCTTGGGCTGCTTGAGTAGCTTTAGTCTTGATAGTATCTAAGATTTTAAGTTGCTCATCCATAGCCTTATCTGCAGTTTGCAAGATACCTATGGCATCATTGCCATTGTTTATAGCTTGACCTAAAGTAGCTGCTTGAGAACGCAAAGAATCTGCTATCGCCATCCCTGAAGCATCATCTGCTGCGGAGTTAATCCTAAGACCAGAACTAAGTCTACTTAAAGACTTATCAAGCTCGTTAGCATTAACAACTGAATTTGCATGTGCATTTAACGCACCGATGTTGGTGTTTATCCTAAAACCCATTTTAAATCCTTTCAAAATATTGCATCGAAAAGATTAAAGCAAGAAGTGTTCCAAGTTTAAAAAACATCCAAAATAAAAAAGCCTAGTGTTTAAACTAGGCTTGGATTTGTATATATCGCAGTACTTTAAAAATATATAGTTATTGGAGCAGTCTTAAAACATTTTGCTGACTAGAATTTGCCTGAGCCATAGCATAAGATCCACTTTGAGCTAAGATGTTAGCTTTAGAGTAGTTTGCACTCTCACTTGCAAAGTCTACATCTCTGATTTGTGATTCAGCTGATTTAACATTAACCTGAGTTACGGTAATGTTGTTTATAGTTGATGTAACTTGATTTTGTATGGAACCTATATCAGCTCTGATTTGATCAAGATTAGTGATAGCAGTTTCAGCTATATCCATCACAGCCATAGCACCTTT
>NZ_RYYJ01000056.1:0-727 GCF_004379015.1 Campylobacter sp. US50a
GAACCTATATCAGCTCTGATTTGATCAAGATTAGTGATAGCAGTTTCAGCTATATCCATCACAGCCATAGCACCTTTAAGAGTCGTTACGCCTGCAGTTTCATCGGTAGCACCTACTGTTGTTATTTTTAAGGCAGCAAATTGAGAATTTCCTGAACCTGTAGAAAAACCTGAACCTTTGGAAACTACATAAGTATTGCTTATAGAAGCTACACCTGAAACAATTTGCACTGATCCACTTAAAACTTTAGAGTATTCTTTTCCACTGTCTACTGAGAATCCTGACCCTTTGGAAAAACCCGAACCTTCCTGAGACATAAACACTGAAATACTAGAAGCATAAACAAGTTGTTTAGCTCCACCACCATTATAAGAGTTAAATCCCATAGCATCAGCATTAGCTGCTGAAATTTGACCTTTTGATTCTCTTAAAGATACCGAAGCTTGAGAAATCATATCTGTAGTACCCATACCTATGGCACTAAGATTGGTTCCACTTACATTAATATCCCTACCATCATTTTTAACCAAAGATAAGCGTCCATAGTTTTCTTTTTGCAAGATACCTGCACCAGCACCTATACTACCTGTGATTTTAATGCCTCTACCATCAGCTGAAGTAAGAACAAGTTTACCATTCTCATCTTTAGAAGCTTGAACTCCGGTTGTGTCTTTAACCGCATTGATAGCTGAGATCAAAGAACCGTTATTATCTCCATCTTTATAAT
>NZ_RYYJ01000057.1:0-725 GCF_004379015.1 Campylobacter sp. US50a
ATTTCCAACCAAGGCTCAGTAGGTAAAGATGAAAATGGTAATACAGTAACTAACAATGGTAGTGGTAGTGTTGGAATCAAAGATTGGGTTGTTTCTACAGACAAAGAAACAGGTAAATTAGACACTGTGGTTGTAGGTGGAAGTGGTAAAGATAATGTAAAAGTAGAAAACATCACCGTAGATCAAAGCAATGTTAATCTTGAAGAATTAGGCAATATCAACAATATCATCTCAGGTGTTAATCAAGGCAATATTGGCAATATAGGAACCAATGGAGGTGGGGAAATATCTTTAAGCTATGATCCATTAACAGGAAAACTTTCTACAGATTATCATCTTAATGCTTCCATATCTGGAGCAACCTTTAGATCTTTAATCTCAACTACTTCAAGAAGATCAACCTTTATAGATAATGTTATGGGTAATTCTATGCAAACTTTTGCTTTAGCTTCTTCAAGTAAGTCTCAAAGCATTGCTATGTCTGAAAAGGGTAATTTATATGCAGATGCAAGTGATTATATAAAGAGCGATTTAAATAAGGGAAGCTATGGTTCTAATAAAGAACATTCTTTATTCATCCTTCCTTATACTTCTTCACAGAATGTTGAACTTTCTTTAAATGAAGAAAGTAAAGGACACACTAAAGGAACCATCATAGGTTATTCTACTTTAAAAGACAGTGGAATATATGGTGTGTATGCAGGTTATGAAGATACAAAAATGAG
>NZ_RYYJ01000058.1:0-652 GCF_004379015.1 Campylobacter sp. US50a
CAAAAAAACTATTCATAATAAACATAACTTCTCTAGGAGGAAAAGCAACATCCACCGCCCACTCTCTCTACCCCTACTACAAAAACATACAAAATTCCTTTACTCCTTTATGTTCTATAGATAATAAAAATAGTAATTTGTTAAAAGAATTTAATTTTGATAGTTTTTCTTGTAATTTTTATAATAATAATATTTTCAATCAAAGTCTTAAGCATTTAAATAATATACAAAATGAAAAAGAATATATCAATGAGTATAAAATATTTTTAGAAAATCTTAATTATTTTAATCAAGAATATAATAATTATAAGCTTGTATCTATACAAGCAATCAATAATTTAAAAATAGCCTATATACAAAAACTATCTTTAGAAAATATCAACAACATCAACATCGATTCAAAACCCTATCTATTAAAAGCTTTATATTTTTGTGAAGATTATGTTTTATATGATAAAGATAAGCAAGCTTTATTTGATGAAAACACAATAAAAGAATTAGAATTTAACTCTAGTTTTTATACTATCTTTATCTCTCATAAAAACAAACTAAATGATACTTATTTACAAGCAAGAAAAGAACTTTATAAAAGTATTGATGAATTTAAAAAACTTGGTTTTGAAGATTTAGAAAATGCTTATCAAACTTATAT
>NZ_RYYJ01000059.1:0-644 GCF_004379015.1 Campylobacter sp. US50a
AAAAATTAATAATACAAATAACATATACTTTAACATATACTTTTTAAATAATAAAATTTTTCAAATATAGAAATTCAATAGAAAGGAGAGAAGTTTAGTTAAAAAGTTTGTTGGGTAAGCCACAAGGAGAAATTCACCCCCAAAGGGGCAAGGCTAATAAGCCTTGACAGTAATTATACAAATTAGTATAATTATAAGTATGAGTCGTGTCATAATAGTTCACCCCCTTTCTAGGGTGTGATTATGCCACAGGGTTGCAGCCTTGTGGCAAAACCCTTAATGCAATTATACCAAACAAACTCTTTAACTTCTGAAACAATTTATGAAAGATTTTTGTATAAGTTTTAATATTTTATATGAAAATTTAGGTGTAAGCTATAAACAAAAAGCCTTTCGAGCTAGCTAAGAATACTTGGCTTTAGTTAGGAACCTCCTACTTCTAAGCGTTAGCGAAAGTAGGAGTAATTCACAGTTTTCATTGTTTTAAAATTTTTCTCTTTGTTATTAATAGATAATTTCGATATATCATATCTATCCCAAAAGATAAGCTCTAAAGGGCGTTGTAAAAAATGATAAGTTAAGCTTATAAAAATAATCAAAGCTATAAGCACACCACAAGGTATATAAAATCTTTTAAGTTTGTA
>NZ_RYYJ01000005.1:0-132116 GCF_004379015.1 Campylobacter sp. US50a
AAGAAGCTAAGCACATCGTGGGTGATGATACTACGCCTTACTGGCAGGGGGAAAGTAGCTCATTGCGGACTTGTTAAATATCTTCATTACTTACTTTATATATAAATCCTATGTTTATTTTTATTGTTGTTTTAGATGATGCTTAGAATTGTGTTTAAAAAAGAGTTTGTTGCTGTTTAGGGTTTTTAAGAGAATAGGGTGTTTTTAGGAGTTTGGAAGGTTTAGTATATTTGTATGGATTGTATAAATATTGTATAATAAATTAAATTTTATTCACACATTCTTTAAAGACTTTTCCACGCTCTGCGTAAGAGTTGAACTGATCTAAACTTGCACAAGCAGGACTTAAAAGAGCCACTTCATTGACTCTTAAGTGATTTGAAATTTCATTTACAGCCTTAGATAAAACTTCACATTTATAGGCTTTCAAATTCGCTTTTTTTGCATAATCAAGCATTTTTTCAGTACTAATACCTATAGCATAGAGTTCTATATCAAATCCTTTCATAAAATCAAATAAATTGCTAAGATCTACACCCTTATCATCTCCCCCTATGATAAGATGGATTTTTTTATCTTTATAGCGACTAAGTGCAGCCATTACAGCACTTTCATTTGTAGCTTTAGTGTCATTTACCCAAAGCCTATTTTGACTGTCTTTAAGCTCTTCGAGTTTATTTTTTTCCATTACAAAGCTATTTAAAAGCTCATAGCTTAAAGTATCAAGTAGAATTTTTTCTATAGCTAAAGCCATGATAGCATCGAGTAAAAAAGGACTTTTAAAGGAAATTTTTTCCGTATCAATGCCAAATTTAACAGCTAGATCTTTTTCATCTTTATAGCTTATTATATGAGCTTTTGTTGGAGTATTTGCATAAATTTTAGGCAGTATTGCTATATCACATTCATTCATTCTTTTTAAAACGCTTAGCTTATCTTGAACATAATTATCAAAACTTCCATGCCAAGAAAGATGATCAGGACTTATAGGTAAAAGTGCATAAATTTCAGGTTTAGCTTTATGAGTGTAGTATAGGGTGAAAGATGAAGTTTCAAGTATCCAAAGTTTTGCATAAGGATCAAGCTCTGCTAAAGGAGTTCCAACATTTCCACCCATAACAGCACCAATGTGTGATAATAAATGTGTAGCCATTTGAGTGGTAGTGGTTTTGCCATTGGTTCCGCTTATCCAAACGGATTTTGGCATGACATCGTAAAAAAAGTCATATTCGCTTTGTAAATTTTTTGCTTTTTGAATGAGTTTGTGCTTTGGTGGAAAACCTGGACTAGGAATTTCAATATCGCTTAAATTATCATCAAAATCATTAGGATTTAAAAGTAAATTTCCTAGTGTATCTTTTTTTGTTTCTGTAAAATGATCATCATAGATATCAAAAGGCCCAAATTTATCTACCAAATTTTCAGCAATAGCGCGCGTGGTTTTTCCGTATCCAAAAAGTGAAATTTTCATTATCTTAGCTTTATTGATGCAAGTGCAAGTAAATTTGAAAGTAAGGCTATCATCCAAAAACGCACTATAATTTTATTTTCTACCCAGCCAACTTTTTCAAAATGATGATGAATAGGTGCCATTTTAAATACTCTTTTATTAAAAATTTTAAAACTTCCAACTTGTAAAATTACAGAAACAGTTTCAAGAACAAAAACAAAACCTATGAGTAAAAGTAAAATTTCATTTTTGCTAATGATAGCTAAAAATCCTATGAATCCACCTAAAGCTAAACTTCCACTATCCCCCATAAAAACCTGCGCAGGATAGCAGTTGTACCATAAAAATCCCATTAAAGCACCGATTAATGCAGCACAAATAATCACCACTTCACCAAGTCCTTGAATTTTTGGCAAAAGTAAATATTCACTATAATTTAAATTTCCGCTCAAATATAAGAATATCCCTAAAGTAGATAAAGAAAAAATACTTGGAACTGTAGCTAAGCCATCAAGTCCATCGGTTAAATTTACAGCATTAGAGCTAGAAATTAAAACCAAAATCCAAAAAGCAATGGCAAAAATTTCCATATCAAAAAGAGGATGTTTGTAAAAAGGTATAAAAAGTTCTGTGCTAAGTTCTGAACTAAAATATAAAGGCAAGATACAAATAAGTCCTGTGGTGATTTGCGCTAAAAGCTTCATTCTTGGACTAAGTCCTGAATGATTATCTTTTTTTAGAACTTTGCCTAAATCATCTACGAGTCCTATCAAACAAAAAAGTATCAAACAAAGCAAAGCACTTATAGCAAAAATATTATCAAATTTGATACAAAATAAACTTGCGATTACTGCAGAACTGATGAAAATAAGCCCACCCATGGTTGGAGTATGGCATTTGGTTTTATGAGTTTCTGGGGCGTATTCGTAAATAGGTTGACTAGCATTTTTAGCTTTTGCCCAAGTAATAAATTTAGGCATTAAAAATAAAGACAAACATAAAGCGATAAAAAAAGCAAATCCTGCACGCACACTAATATAAGTAAAAAAAGCATAATGACTTAAATCTGAAAGATAATACAAAACCTAGCCTTCTTTTTGGTTTTTAAAAGTTTAATTTTAGTAAAATCTAACCAAAAAAATTCTTATAAAAGAGAGAAAAATGAAGCAAAAATGCGTTTTAATTATTACAGATGGAATAGGGTATAATAAAAATAGTAAGTTTAATGCTTTTGAAGCAGCTAAAAAACCAAGTTATGAAAAGCTTTTTAAGGAGGTCCCAAATTCTTTACTAAAAACGAGTGGTTTGGCTGTAGGTTTGCCAGAAGGGCAAATGGGAAATAGCGAAGTAGGGCATATGTGTATAGGAAGTGGGCGTGTTATTTATCAAAATTTAGTGCGTATTAATAAAGCCATTGAAAACAAAGAGCTTGAAAAAAATGAGAATTTACAAAAACTTTTAGCAAAATGTAAAAGAGTGCATATTATAGGGCTTTATAGTGATGGCGGGGTGCATTCTATGGATACGCATTTTAAAGCCATGCTTGAAATTTGTGCGAAAAATGGCAATGAAGTTTTTGTTCACGCAATCACTGATGGACGTGATGTAAGCCCAAAAAGTGGCTTAAATTTCATAAAAGACTTAAAAGAATTTTGTGAAAACTTAGGCGTGCATTTTGCTACACTTTGTGGGCGTTTTTATGCTATGGATAGAGATAAACGTTGGGATAGAGTAAAAGAATATTATGAGTGTTTGTTAGGTAAGGCTTATAAGGTGCCAAATTTATTAGAATACCTACAAAAATCTTATGATGAAAATATTACTGATGAGTTTATTAAAGCGGTGCAAAATGAGAATTACAAGGGTATGAGAGAAGAAGATGGCATTATCTTTATCAATTTTAGAAATGATAGAATGAAACAACTCGTTGAAGTGTTAAATTCTAAGGGTTTTAAAGAGTTTGAACGCGAAAAAATCTTTGAAAATTTACTTACTATGAGTGTTTATGATGATAAATTTAAACTCCCTGTGCTTTTTGAAAAAGAAAAAATTGAAAATACTTTAGCGCAAGTGATTTCTAAAGCAGGGCTTAGTCAGCTTCATACCGCAGAAACCGAAAAATATGCCCATGTAACTTTCTTTTTTAATGGCGGAAAAGAAGAGCTTTTAGAAAATGAAACAAGGGTTTTAATCCCAAGTCCTAAGGTAAAAACTTATGATGAAAAACCTCAAATGAGCGCTTTTGAAGTGTGTGATGCAGTGAAAAAAGGTATAGAAAAGGGCGAAGACTTTATAGTGGTAAATTTTGCAAATGGAGATATGGTTGGACATACAGGCGATTTTAATGCTGCTATAAAGGCTGTTGAAGCGGTGGATACTTGTTTGGGCGAGATTGTAGAATGTGCAAAAAAGCATGATTATGCTTTTATCATTACAAGTGATCATGGAAATTGCGAGGCTATGCAAGATAAAAAAGGAAATTTGCTTACCAATCATACCACTTTTGATGTTTTTGTTTTTGTGCAAGCAAAGGGAGTTTCAAAGATTAAAGATAATATGGGGCTGAGTAATATAGCTGCAAGCGTGCTTAAAATTTTAGACTTAGAAATTCCAAAAGAAATGAATGAGGCTTTATTTTAGTTTGTTTGCCTTTTTTATAAGAAATTTGTTAAGATTGCAATTTTTAAAATTAAACTTATTAAGGATAGATAATGAAATTTAGTGGAAAAAATGTTTTAATTACTGGAGCAAGTAAGGGAATAGGTGCTTCTATCGCAAAAACTTTGGCAGGTTTTGGGCTTAAAGTTTGGATCAATTATCGTTCAAAACCTGAACTTGCAGATGCTTTAAAAGATGAAATTATTGCAAGTGGTGGCGTTGCTGCTGTGATTAAATTTGATGCAAGCAAAGAAGATGAGTTTGAAAATGGTGTAAAAACCATAGTGGAGAGCGATGGAGAATTAAGTTATCTTGTAAATAACGCAGGCATTACAAATGATAAACTTGCTTTAAGAATGAAATTAGAGGACTTTAGTGGCGTTGTGGATACAAATTTAAGCTCAGCTTTTTTAGGTTGTAGAGAAGCTTTAAAAACCATGAGTAAAAAACGCTTTGGTGCTGTTGTAAATATCGCTTCTATTGTCGGAGAAATGGGTAATGCTGGACAAGTAAATTATTCTGCTAGTAAAGGTGGAATGATAGCTATGACTAAATCTTTTGCTAAAGAAGGAGCAAGTAGAAATTTACGCTTTAACTGTGTAACTCCAGGTTTCATAAAAAGCGATATGACTGAAGTTTTAAGCGATGAAATCAAACAAGCTTATCAAGATAATATCCCTTTAAAACGCTTTGCAGAACCTGAAGAAGTGGCTAATTGTGTAGCGTTTTTACTTAGTGATTATGCCTCTTATGTGACAGGCGATGTGCTTAAGATCAATGGTGGTTTATATATGTAAGGAAAAATGATGGATTTAAAAGAAATAGCACAATTTTTAGATGATAATGCACCGGCATTTTTAGCCACTTTAGGAACTTGTGGAAATCCTAGAGTGCGTCCTATACAAAGTCCATTGCTTGTGGGAGATAAAATTTATTTTTGCACAGCAAACACAAAAGGACTTTTTAAACATATAAAAAATTATAGTGGTATTGAATTTTGTTCTTGTTCAAAAGATGGGACTTTTTTAAGACTTAGAGCTAATGCGGTTTTTGAACCAAATTTAGAAGTTAAAAAAATGATGTTCGAAAAATACCCTTATCTTGTAAATCTTTATGAAACTCCACAAAATCCAAAATTTGAAGTTTTTTATCTTGATCATCTAAGCGCTAGAATGCAATTTGCAAATGGAGAATTTAAGCTTTTTAAGGCTTAATGATTTGATAATTTTATTAACTATATATTAATTAAGATAAATATTATCTTAATTAATATTAACTTTTTGTTATTTTTTTAAGGTATAATCATTCCGTTTAATTTGCAAGGAATAGATTATGATATATTGCAAAAATTTTTTAATATTTATTTTATTATATTCATTTATCTTCTTTGATTACTTATCTTATGCTTTTTTATATTTACTAAATTATAAATTTGTTTTTAATCCATTTTATATTGAAAGGAGAGTTTGTTTTTGGATTTTTGGCATGCGGTTGTGTAAGATTGACTTACATTAAAAAATTATTATTAATTTTTTTAAATAAGGAGAATGATATGGGTGAATTTTCTAGAAGAGATTTTATAAAAACAGCCTGTATTAGTGTAGGAGCTTTAGCTGCAAGTTCAAGTGGAGTTTATGCCTTAGATGATTCATCTAAGATGGATAAAGATACAAATTTACCTTCTTGCGATGTTTTGGTAATTGGATCAGGTGGAGCAGGTTTGCGTGCTGCAGCCGCAGTGAGAAAAGAAAATCCAAAATTAAGCGTTGTAGTAGCTACAAAGATGATGCCATCGCGTAATGCAACTTGTATGGCAGAGGGTGGAATTAATGGAGTTACTGATTTTTCTAATGGAGATTCCTATAAATTACATGCTTACGATACTATCAAAGGCGGAGCTTACTTGGTAGATCAAGATGCGGCTTTAAAATTTTGTGAATTAGCTGGAAAGGCTATTTTTAATATGGATTTTATAGGAACCTTGTTTTCAAGAAATGAGCAAGGTGGAGTAGCTCAGCGTTTAATGGGAGGAGCTTCTAAGAAACGCTGTAACTATTCTGCAGATAAAACAGGTCATATTTTAATGCATTCTTGTTTAGATGATGCTATTAGTAGTGGTGTGAAATTTTTAATGGATCATGAACTTTTGGATATAGGTGTTGCGGATGGAAAATGCGAGGGTGTCGTTTTAAGAGATATACAAAGCGGTGGAATTTATCCTGTGCTATGCAAAGCTTTGGTAATTGCTACAGGGGGATATACAAGGATATTTTATAATAGAACTTCAACTCCTTTTATTGCCACAGGAGATGGTGTGGCAGCTGCTCTTAGAGCAGGACTTGGTTTTGAAGATCCTGAGATGATACAATTTCACCCAACAGGAGTTGCAAATGGTGGAACTCTTATTACAGAAGCGGCGCGCGGTGAAGGAGGATATCTTTTAAATAATCGTGGTGAGCGTTTTATGAAAAATTACCATGAAAAAATGGAGCTTGCACCGCGAGATGTGGTTGCGCGTGCTATAGAAACAGAAATTCGTGAAGGTAGAGGTTATGGCGAGGGACTTGGAGCTTATGTTTTGTGCGATGTACGCCACTTAGGAAAAGAAAAAATTTTAAAAGATTTACCAAAAATTCGTCACACTGCAATGCTTTTTGAAAATATTGATTTAGTAGATACTCCTGTACCTATCCGTCCAACGGCGCATTATTCTATGGGTGGAATTGAAGTGGCTAAATTTGAAGATATGAGTACTAAAATTGCTGGAATTTATGTAGGTGGAGAAGCTTCTTGTATTTCTATACATGGAGCTAATAGACTAGGGGGAAATTCTTTAGCCGATGCCGTTGTAACGGGGCATTTAGCAGGCATTGGTGCGACAAATTATGCTAAAGATGCAAGTTTTGGAAAAGGGGTAAAAACTCATGAACTTGCTCAAAAATGGCAGGCTAGATTTAAAGAAATTACAAATAATGGCGGAAATGGTCAAGAAATGTATGAATTGCGAGAAGAGCTAGGAAGTCAAAATTGGGATAATATGGGGATTTTTAGAACTCAAGAAAAACTCGATCTTCTAGCAAAAAATTTAGAAGATATACAAGCAAGATATGAAAAAATTCGTATTCCAAATCCTAATGAAGTGATGAATACTGCTTTTACAGATTATGTGGAGCTTGGCAATTTGATTTTACTTTCTCGTTGTGCTTGTTTAGCAGCTAGAAATAGACTTGAAAGTCGTGGGGCTCATACTAGAGAAGATTATCCAAAGCGAGATGATAAAAATTTCTTAAAACATAGCATTGTAAATTTAGAAAATGATGAATTAAAACTTAGTTATAAAGATGTCGTGGTAACTGAGTTTTCACTTGATGGAAGGAGAGTACAATGAAAATCATCATAGATCGTTTTAATGGCAAGGAAAAATATGAACAAAGTTATGATATTGATGATAAGGATATACAGGGAAAAACTCTGCTCTCTCTTTTGCTTTTTATCAAAAAAACAAAAGATATTACTTTAAATTTTACCGCCTCTTGTCAATCTGCAATTTGTGGGGCTTGTGCAGTGCGTGTGAATGGGCATTCTTATCTTGCTTGTGATACTAAAATGCAAGATTTGTTAAAAGAATATAATAATCCTTCAAGTATACGCATTTCTCCGCTTGGAAATTTTAGAGTAATTTCTGATTTAATTGTGGATTGGGAGCCTTCTATAGAAAATTTAAGAAAAATTCGTCCTGCCATGGTGGCAAAAAATGAATTTTCAGCGGAAAAGGGCTGTAAACAAAGTCAAGAAGAATTTGATCGTATTAGCAAGCAATGGGATTGTATTTTATGTGGTAGCTGTGCCTCAGAGTGTAATAAATTAGAAGCAGATAGTAGCGATTATATGCAACCTTTTGTTTTTACTCATGCTTGGCGTGCAGCGGCAGACTCTCGAGGTAAGGATCCTATGTTGCATGTAAAACCTAGTGTAATGAATGGACTTTGGCTTTGTGTTCATTGTCAAGAGTGCGCTGATCGTTGTCCAAAGGGTATAAGTTCAGTAAGTGATATAGCAAATTTAAGAGTGATGGCGATTAAAAAAGGTTTAAATGAAGGCTTAGGGCCTGATCATGCTGAAGCTTTTTATAAAGATTTAGTTGAAGGTTCAGGACGCTTGAATGAAATTTATCTTGCTTTGCGTTCTGAGGGTGTTATAGGTTCTATGGGCAAAACAGATATAGCTTTTAAACTTATGCGCGCAGGAAAAATGAATCCTATGCATGTTTTTGGCGAGGATGAAATAGAAGGGCATAAAGATTTGGTTAAAATGATAAAGGCGGCACAAGAAGCTGCTGTTAAGGAGTAAAATATGCAAAAAGAATACGCTTTTTTTCCAGGTTGTGTTTTATCTCAAGCTGCAAAAGAATCTAAAATTTCACTTGAAGCTATTGCACCTATTTTGGGTTGGAAATTAAATGAAATTAAGGGATGGAGTTGTTGTGGGGCTTCTCAAGCGCAGTGTGTTGATCCTATTGCGACTTTGGTAGCTAATGCAAGAAATATTGCTTTAGCAGAAGAGATGAAAATGCCAATGCTTACAACTTGTAGTACTTGTATGCTAACTTTAACTAAAGCAAAAAATACTCTTGATAAGGGTGCAAAAGAACACATCAATACTTTTTTAGCACAAGGTGGAATGAAATATCAAGGTTCAACGCCTATTACAAGTCTTTTGTGGGAGCTTTATGAGGATTTGGATAATTTAAAAAGCAAGGTGAAAAAGCCGCTTTCAAATTTAAAAGTAGCTTTATTTTATGGTTGCCATAGTTTAAGACCTGAAGATGCTTTCGGTAAAAAAGAAAGTTCAACCAATCCAAAAAGTTTTGAAAGTGTAGTAGAAGTTTTAGGGGCTAAAATAGTTCCTTTTGAAAAACGCCTTGATTGTTGTGGTTTTCATGCTTCTTATCCTGCAGAAAAATCTGTGAAAAAAATGTCTAGTCAAATTGTCAATAATGCAAGTGAAAATCAAGCCGATTGTGTTGTAACACCTTGTCCACTTTGTCAAATGCAGCTTGATATCTATCAAGAAAGATTTCAAGATTATACTAATTCTAAAGCAAGATTGCCTATTATTCATTTATCACAATTAGTAGGACTTGCATTAGGACTTTCTAAAGAAATGGTTGGTTTAGATTATAATATTATTAATGCAAGTAAAATTGCATAAAAACATGGGCAAAAAGCCCATGTTTAAAGATTTAATTCCATTCTTAAAGAATGCTCCCAAAAAGCCACTTCCAAGCGTGTTACAGTATGAAAAATTTCGCTGAGTTTTTGGAATTTTTGTATACTAACACTTGAAGTATAAGAATTAACAAAATCTTCAAATTCTTTAGCTTCATTTTGAAAATTTTCACTTCCATAGGTCAAAATCCATTCTTTGTAAGGATGATCTTTTAAATTTTCATTTTTTAAACGATTTATAATTTCAGCACCTATTTTTGCATAGCCTATAGCGCAAGCACTAAGAGCAACTAACATATCTAAAAAATCTCCATTTTCACCTACGCTTAACATATAACGCGAATAGGCTATATTGACTAAACTTTCATCTTTTGTATCGAGTTCATCTGCATTAATGCCAAGAGATAAAATTGCACGATGAAGTTCCATTTCTCTTTCAACTATATAATTTTGAAATTTCATAGCAAAACGAAGTTCTTTTGCAGTATTTGAGTTAAGTGCTAATCTTGCATAACATTTTGCGTAATTAAGCAAATAAATATAATCTTGCTTGAGATAAAAAAGAAAATTTTCTTGCTTTAAGCTTTTATCTTCTAATTTTTTAACAAAATCATGATGTAGATAAGCATCCCAAATTTTTTGATTTTCTTTGATTAAATTAGAGAAAAGCATCATTTTTCCTTTATGTTTTAATATTTTATTTTCAAGTATAATGAAAAACTATAAATATTTTAAGCTTTTTATAGTAAAATACGCTTTATTTTAATTTTTTGAAGGAGAACAAATGGCAACATTTGATGATGTAAAAGCAGTAGTAATAGAGCAATTAAGTATTGATGCAGATGCAGTTAAAATGGAATCAAAAATTATTGAAGATTTAGGTGCTGATTCTTTAGATGTTGTAGAGCTTATTATGGCTTTAGAAGAAAAATTTGAAGTAGAAATTCCAGATAGTGATGCTGAAAAATTAATTAAAATTGAAGATGTTGTAAATTATATTGACAATCTAAAAAAATAATTTTTTTCTTGCAAGGAGCTTATTCTTGAAAAGAGTTGTAGTTATAGGTATTGGTATGATCAATGCCCTTGGTTTAGATAAAGAAAGTTCATTTAAAGCAATTTGCAATGGAGAAAGCGGAGTAAATAAAATTACTCTTTTTGATGCCACAGACTTTCCTGTTCAAATTGCAGCTGAAGTTAAAAATTTTGATCCATTAGAGGTTGTTGATGGTAAAGAAGTAAAAAAAATTGACCGTTTCATACAACTTGGAATTAAAGCAGCAAGAGAAGCAATGCAGGATGCTGGATTTAGCGAAGAATTAGACAAAGAAGAATTTGGCATTGTTTCGGCTGCTGGTATTGGAGGTTTGCCTAACATAGAAAAAAATTCCGTTATTTGTTCCGAGCGAGGTCCGCGTAAAATTTCCCCTTTTTTCATACCTTCAGCACTTGTAAATATGTTAGGAGGTTTGATTTCTATAGAGCATGGACTTAAAGGGCCAAATATTTCTTGTGTTACAGCTTGTGCAGCAGGAACTCATGCTATAGGAGAAGCTTATAAAAGTATAGCTTTGGGAAATGCTAAAAAGATGTTAGTCATAGGCGCAGAAGCTGCGATTTGTCCTGTGGGTATAGGTGGTTTTGCTTCAATGAAAGCTTTATCAACTAGAAATGAAGATCCACAGCATGCTTCAAGACCATTTGACAAAGAAAGAGATGGTTTTGTCATGGGAGAAGGTGCTGGAGCTTTGGTTTTTGAGGAATATGAAGAGGCTAAAAAACGCGGTGCTACAATTTATGCTGAATTAATTGGATTTGGAGAAAGTGCAGATGCGCATCATATTACTTCACCAACTTTAGATGGGCCTTTAAGAGCTATGAAAAAAGCTTTAAATATGGCAGGGAATCCAAAGGTAGATTATATCAATGCACATGGAACTTCAACTCCTGTAAATGACAAAAATGAAACCGCAGCAATTAAAGAGCTTTTTGGCAATAATATCCCGCTTATAAGTTCCACCAAAGGACAAACAGGCCATTGCTTGGGTGCTGCAGGTGCAATTGAAGCAGTTATTAGTGTTATGGCTTTAAGAGACGGGGTAGTTCCGCCTACAATCAATCAGCTTGTAAAAGATGATGAATGTAATCTTGATTATGTTCCAAATATATCAAGAAAAGTAGATTTAAAAGTGGTGATGAGCAATTCTTTTGGTTTTGGTGGCACAAATGGCTGTGTTGTATTTAAAAAAGTAGATTAATATGGCTTCTTATTTAGATTTTGAAAAAAATATTCAGCAAATTGACGAGGACATTATCAATGCTCAGATTAAAGGAGATACTGAAGCTGTATCGATTTTAAAGAAAAATCTTGAAAAAGAAATTTCTAAAACTTATAAGAATTTAAGTGATTTTCAACGTTTGCAATTAGCGCGTCATCCAGATCGCCCTTATGCTCTTGACTATATTGAACTTATTTTAAATGACGCTCACGAAATACATGGTGATCGTGCCTTTAGAGATGATCCTGCTATTGTTTGTTTTATGGGTTATTTAGGAGAGAAAAAAATAATTGTAATTGGTGAGCAAAAAGGACGTGGAACAAAAGATAAAATCGCTAGAAATTTTGGGATGCCACATCCTGAAGGATATCGTAAAGCCTTAAGAGTAGCAAGACTTGCAGAGAAATTTCAAATTCCTCTTTTATTTTTGATAGATACTCCAGGTGCTTATCCTGGAATAGGTGCTGAAGAAAGAGGGCAAAGTGAAGCTATCGCTAGAAATTTATATGAATTAAGTGATTTGAAAATACCGACCATTGCTATAGTTATTGGAGAAGGCGGTAGTGGCGGGGCGTTAGCTATAGGGGTTGCAGATAGACTTGCAATGATGAAAAATTCTGTTTTTTCAGTAATTTCTCCTGAAGGTTGTGCTGCAATACTTTGGAATGATCCTGCAAAAAGTGAAGCTGCAACCAAGGCTATGAAGGTAACGGCTGATGATTTAAAATCTCAAGGTTTAATTGATGATGTTATAGATGAGCCTACAAATGGTGCACATCGCAATAAAGAAGCTGCAGCAGTAGCTATTGCTGATTATGTAAAAAAATCTCTAAATGAACTTGAAAATATTGACGTACGAGAACTTTCTGCAAATCGTATGCAGAAAATTTTAAAGCTTGGAGCCTATCAAGAGGCTTAGGCTTTTACTTCGCTTTTTTAAATAATTTTATTATTTATAATTGTTATCAAAATTAAGTTAATTAAAAGTATTCTTTTTTTATACTTCAAAAATGATTTTAAATATCAAAATAAATTTTTTTAAAGGAATTAATTTGACTCAAATCAAAAATATAAAATTTAAAAAAAGTTTACTGTGTTTTTTAATTTTATCTGGAGCTTTATTGAAAGCAGAGGAAAAATATCAACTTGATGATGTTGTGGTTAGTGCTAGTGGTTTTGAACAAGATTTGGTTGATGCACCTGCTAGTATTTCTATCATTACAAAAGAAGAGCTTGAAAAAAAGCCAATTAAGGATATAGGGGAGGCTATAGGAGATATTCCAGGTGTAGATGTGACTATGAATAAAACAGGCACTTATGATTTTAGCATACGAGGTTTTGGTAGTTCTTATACTCTAGTTTTAATTGATGGAAAACGTCAAAGTGTTGCAAATGGGTTTTATAATAATGGTTTTGGTGGCAGTGAGTCAGGATATCTACCACCTTTGTCTATGATAGAGCGTATTGAGGTTATACGTGGTCCAGCTTCTACGCTTTATGGCAGTGATGCTGTAGGCGGTGTGATAAATATTATCACTAAGAAAAATCCTGATAAAACCGAAGCAAATATAGAATTTAATACTCTTTTGCAACAGCACTCTAATCACTATGGCAATGCTGGGGGATTTAACGCTTATATAGCAACTCCTTTGATTGAAGATACATTATCAATTTCTGCAAGGTTGAAGTATTATGATAAGGTAGCTTCTGATTTAAAATGGCCTACGCCGGTTTGGAATGGTGGTACTCAAAGACCTGAAAATTTTCAAATTGCTAGTCATAGTCCAGGTGCTTTTACCAGCTTAGGTTTTGGTTCTAGGCTTAATTGGACAGTAGATGATAAAAATAATATATATTTTGATATAGAGCGATATATTAATGAAATTTCGGTGAATTCTACAAGTAGTAGGGCTATTAAAAGCGAAAGGCAACTGTTTAAAGATAATGTTGTTTTAAATCATGATGGTAATTATGATTTTGGTTCAACTAACTCATATTTACAATATGGCAGCACTAAGGATAAGGAGCTGCATAGCCAAATTTGGGTAGGAGAAGGCAAGGTTGTTTTACCTTGGAATTTAGGTCAATACGGTAATTTAGTAAATACCTTTGGTGCAAGGATTGATTATGAGATGTTAAAAAATGATCAAGCAAGCGCAGGTAGTCAAATAAGAGGTAAAAATCTTGATCAAACCACGGTTGCGCTTTATGGGGAAAATGAGTATTTTATAACAGATGATTTGATTTTTACTACAGGTTTGCGTTATATTTATAGCGATTTGTTTGATTCTGAATTTACGCCTAGGGTTTATTTGGTTTATCACTTAAATGATAATATAGCCTTTAAAGGAGGTGTTTCAAAAGGCTATAAAACTCCTGCTGCTAAGGAGTTGACAAATGGATATTATAATTATAGCAATGACAATGCTAATTTTGGAAACCCTGACTTAAAACCTGAAGAAAGTATAAATTATGAATTGGGTGTTGATTTTAGGATATTTGATTTTGCACATTATTCTATCACAGGATTTATTACTGATTTTACAAATCAAATCAGTAGTGAAGATTTAACAGGTACGCAAAATGGTATTAATTGTAGCATTGACACTGTTTGTACGCGTCCTATTAATCTTGGAAAAACACAGACTAAAGGTATAGAATTTGCATTTAATACTAAAACTTACAATAGCTTTAGCCTAAATTCAAGTTATACTTTTATGGATAATCGCTACAAAGATGGTCAAAAAAATTGGTTTGGTGGTGATAGAATAGAAAATTTACCAAAACATATAGCAATGTTAAAATTAAACTATGAGCGAGGTAAATTTAGTTCCTATATAAAAACACGAGCAAGACTCGATACTATAGCTAAAGCAAAAGGTGGCGGTAATGGTAGTTTGCCATGGCAAAAATATAAGCCTTTTTATATAGTAGATTTAGGGATAAATTATAAAATCAATAAGCAATCTAGCTTAAGTTTTGTAGTACAAAATCTTTTTGATAAAAATTTCTTTGATCCGCAAGTTACTAAATGGGCTGGAGCCAATCCTGCTGGATATGCAAATCGTTATCAAGACTATACAGAAGGAAGGAGTTTTTGGTTGAGTTATAAATATGATTTTTAATTTTTTAAGGCTTTAATCACCTTTATATTTTCAAAAAAGCAAAAATAAAGTACAATGTGAAAAATAAATAAAAGGTTTTATTATGGCGTTTAAAAATTTAAAAGAACTTTCTTTTGAAAAATCAAATTATATTAAGCCTAAGAGATTTGCTTATGAAAGCAATGGTAGGCTTTGTACTTGGGATTTTATAGAATCTAAAGATAGTGTTTCAGTGCTTTTGTATCATAAAGAATTAGAAAGTTTTATTTTTGTACGCCAATTTCGTATACCACTTTGGTATCATCAAATGCATGATAAAGATTATGTAAAAGATGATAATATGGGCTATACTATAGAGCTTTGTTCAGGACTTGTAGATAAAAAATTATCTTTAGAGGAAATAGCAAAAGAAGAATGTATAGAAGAACTAGGATATGCTCCTAAAAATTTAGAAAAAATAGGAGATTTTTATACAGGGTTTGGTTCAGGTGTAAGCAAGCAAAGCTTTTATTTCGCAGAAGTTGATGAAAAAGATAAAATTTCTTCTGGAGGTGGAGTTGATGATGAAGAGATTGAAGCTGTTTATGTTAAGGTGCAGGATTTTGAAAAAAAATGTAAAAATATGATAAGAACGCCTTTGCTTGATTTTGCTTATATGTGGTTTTTAAAGGAAAAGTGGGGAAAATTAAAGATTATTTAGGTTAAACCTTAAAAAGGTTCAACCTAGGATTTTAATGATCTGACTCATCAAGCATTTCTTTAAATACATTGAAAAGATCAAGCGATGCATTTTCAGCAACTTCACATTTATTAATTATGCTGTGTTGAGTAATATCTTTGCTAATATCTTCTGTATTTGCTATTGTTATAGCATTATTCATATTTTCATGAACTTTTTCATGTGGCTCGTTAATTTTTAAGAAGCTTTTATTTTGCCCAAATCTTTCTTTTCCTGTGCTAGCAAGCCATTTTCCTAAGCGACAAGATGTATGATCGGCTAATTGCTTTCCTGATTTGGAAAAAATTTCTTTATAACCATTTAATTTAAAAGCTATATGATCTAGTTTTGCTAAAGATACGAAAGCTTCTGAAGCGATACCAACTGCATTTGAATTGGTAGAATGCGCTTCATTTACTAAGTGAGTAAATTTTTCGGAAAAACTCATAATATGAGCATTAGAATCTATAGAAATTTTTTCAACTTGTTCACTTTGAGTATACATTTCATTTGCATTTTGCTTTAAAAGGTTGATATTCATTTCAACTTCTGTGGTTGCTTTTTGTGTTTTTTCAGCTAGTTTTCTTACTTCATCAGCAACAACAGCAAAACCACGCCCATGTTCACCTGCGCGTGCAGCTTCTATAGCAGCGTTAAGAGCTAAAAGATTGGTTTGATCGGAAACATCTTTAATTAAATTGATTACATTAGTAATTTCATCAACACTTCTATGCAATGTTCCTGCAACATCTCTTGTCTTATTGGCTGATTCTGTAATATCCCCTAAGGAAGCATTGATAGAATTAGCAATATGGTTAAGTTCATCCATTTCAGCAAGAGAAGTTTTAGAATAGCTGGAGATAACTTCTGCCTTATTTACATTTTCTAACATATCGCTTTGAATAATAGTAATATTTTTTAAAACCCCAGTTAACAAAACATTTAAAAGATCTGTTTTAAGTTTAGACTCCAAAGCTGCTTGTTCTAATGATGTAATTTTATTTTTTAATTCTAAATTTTCCGATTGAAATTTTTCAATTTTATGTGTAAGATTTTTATTTTCTTCTTCAAGTTTTTGAAGATCAGAATGGTTTATTTTACTTCCAAACATTGTTTTGCCTTATTTTTTATAATTTGCTAGATATTGGCTAAGTTCATCTTTTACATGAAGCTTTTCTTTTTTTAAGGTTGAAATTTCCATGCTGCTAAGAGAAGTTCTACCTTCTTCTGCATCTTTAATCATGTCATCAAGTTCATTATGACGATCAAATAGTTTATCAAAATGAGCATCTTTACCTTTTAGCTCTGACATTAATTCTCTATATTCATGTAGCATAAACTCTCCTTGTATTAGTGAAATTTAAAATTCATTTAATAAGGTATTTTACACTATTAAAAGATATTTTTGGCTTAAAAAATAATAAACTTAATAATAATTTTTAAATGTGTGTTATATAAGTGATTTATTAAAGTTTATTTTTAAATTTGAAATATTAAAATTGAGGAATAAATCCTCAAAATTATTTAGAATTTTGTTTTTTTAGAGTTCTTAGAGTAGAAGCTGCGATTCTCATTTTTCTCGTGGTGCCATCTTCTAAAGTTACACGAACTGTTCTGAGATTAGGTAAAAAGCGTCTTTTTGTTTTATTGTTAGCATGGCTGACATTATTACCCACCATTGGACCCTTGCCTGTGATTTGACATACTCTTGCCATTTTCTTGTCCTTATGAAAATTTTTAAATGGAGATTTTATCAAAATTAAGCTTAAAATATTCCATAATTTATAGTTTTTTTAATATATAAGTCGATAAAATATTATTTATCACATTTATATATAGTTTAAGGTTTTGATCATGTATGTAGCTCCAAGTTTATTGTCTGCAAATTTTTTGAAATTAGAAGAAGAAGTTAAAGCTATTGAAGCTGCAGGTGCGGATCTTTTACATATTGATGTAATGGATGGACACTTTGTTCCAAATTTGACTTTCGGACCTTGCGTGATCGAAAAAATTTCAACTATTAGTAAGTTGCCATTAGATGTGCATTTGATGGTTAAAGATGTAAGTAAATTTATAGATCTTTTTATCCCTTTGAAACCAAAATTCATTTCTTTTCATATGGAAAGCGAAGTTCATCCTATAAGGCTTTGTGAATATATAAGAAGTCAAGGAATCCATCCTGCTATTGTTTTAAATCCACACACTCCTATTGATTCTATTAAACACATGCTAGAATTTGTAGATATGGTGCTTTTAATGAGTGTTAATCCTGGATTTGGTGGACAAAAATTTTTACCTTTAGTGCATGAAAAAATCAAAGAATTACGCCAAATGATTGATAAAAAAAATGCTAAAGTTTTTATAGAGGTTGATGGTGGTGTTAATGGTTTAAATGCTAGCGATTTAGAAGAATCCGGAGCTGATATTTTGGTGGCTGGAAGTTATATTTTTTCTTCTAATGATTATAAAACTGCAATTTCATCTTTAAAGCTTGAATTTTGAGTTTACAGCAAATTGATCAGATTATTTCTATATTAAATAAGCAAAGCAAACCTTATGATTGGGTGATGCAAGAGTTTGCCAAAGTTGAAGAATTAAAAAATTTTGATTTAGATTTAGAAACTTTTGAGCTTTTGGGTTTGGGCTTAACTTTGAATAAAGATAATATTTTTGCCCTTAAAACACGCACAACAAAAATTAAAGATGAAATTTTTTGTATAGTAGATATAGAAAGTACTGGTGGGGTAAGTAAGGGAGAAATTTTAGAAATTGGAGCGGTTAAAATTCAAAACTCTAAAGAAATTGGACGCTTTCAAAGTTTTATTAAAGTAAAAGAAATTCCAGAAAATATAACCGAACTTACGGGTATTATTTATGAGATGGTGGAAAATGCTCCAAGTTTAGCAAAGGTTTTAAGTGATTTTAGGCTTTTTTTAAAAGACAGTATTTTTGTAGCGCATAATGTGCGTTTTGATTATAGTTTTATTTCTAAGGCTTTAAATGAGTGTGGTTTTGGCATTTTGCTTAATCGTCGTATTTGCACTATAGAATTTGCACAATGTTGTATAGAAAGTCCAAAATATAAACTAGAGGTTTTGAAAGAATTTCTGGGCGTGGAAAATACGCATCATAGGGCCTTAGATGATGCTTTGGCAGCTGCTGAAATTTTTAAATATTGCCTTGGAAAACTTCCTTATCATATAAAAACTACAGAAGAACTTATAAATTTTACAAAAACTGCACGCATAAAGCAAAAATAAATATTTAAAGTGTATAATTAAAACATAAATGACGGGAGCTTGTGTAACAGGCTGAGAGTAAGCTAAAAGCTTAGACCGAACCGGATCTGGATAATGCCAGCGTCGGGAAGATTTATAAATTTCAATACTTTAAAAATTTATACTCACCCTTCATTTATCCAAATTTTTTAAAGGATAAATTTATGAAAACTCAAATGAATTATGCCAAAGAAGGTGTTTTTACTAAAGAAATGCAGATTGTTGCACAAAAAGAAAATTTAAGTAAAGATTTTTTGCTTGAAAATATTGCTTGCGGTAAAATTATTATCCCTGCAAATATTAATCATAAAAGTCTTGATCCAAATGGTATAGGTTTTGGATTGCGCACTAAGGTTAATGTAAATTTAGGAGTTTCAAATGATTGCGTTGATTATAGCGAGGAAATGAAAAAAGTAGAGCTTGCTCATAAATTTGGCATAGAAGCGATTATGGACTTAAGCAATTATGGCAAAACAAGTCGTTTTAGAGATGAGCTTGTTAATGTTTCAAAAGCTATGATAGGAACAGTTCCTGTATATGATGCAGTAGGATTTTTAGAAAAAGATTTAAAACAAATTAATGCCAAAGACTTTTTAGATGTTGTATATCATCATGCTAAAAGCGGGGTTGATTTTATGACAATTCATGCAGGTATTAACTCTCGCGCAGCGCATATTTTTAAACAAAGTAAAAGACTTACAAATATAGTTTCAAGAGGAGGCTCTGTGCTTTATGCTTGGATGATGATGAAAGATGCTGAAAATCCTTTTTTTGAGTATTATGATGATTTGCTTGACATTTGTTTAAAATACGATGTAACTTTATCTTTGGGTGATGCTTTGCGTCCTGGCTCTACCCACGATGCAAGTGATGGGGCACAAATTTCAGAGCTTATAGAATTATCACTCCTTACTCAAAGGGCTTGGGATGTTGGGGTTCAAGTAATGATAGAAGGTCCAGGGCATATGGCTATTAATGAAATAGAGGCAAATATGCAATTAGAAAAGCGTTTATGCAAAGGAGCGCCTTTTTATGTCTTAGGACCTTTGGTAACAGATATTGGCGCAGGGTATGATCATATTAGTGGTGCTATTGGAGGAGCTGTGGCTGCAGCTAATGGTGCTGATATGCTGTGTTATGTAACACCTGCTGAACACTTAAGACTTCCAAATTTAGAAGATGTTAGAGAGGGTATAGTTGCGACTAAAATTGCAGCTCATGTGGGAGATATAGCTAAACTTCCAAAAGAAAGAGCAAGAGATGATGAGATGAGTAAGGCTAGGCAAGAGATAGATTGGGAAAAAATGTTTAAACTCGCTATTGATGGAGAAAGGGCCAAAAAAATGTTTAATGAGCGTCGCCCTGATGATTTAAACTCATGTTCTATGTGTGGAAAAATGTGCGCAATGAATACTATGAATCAAATTTTAAAAGGTGAAGATGTGAGTTTAGCTTGAATAAACTTTGAGAGTAAGATCTATAGAGATGCCTTGCTCTCCTGCTTTAAGATTAAGTGGATAATCAAGCTTGATTAAGTTATTATAGTTTTTTAGAGCATCAATAAAATCATAAAGCCTTCTAGGATTGTTCATTGTCGCTTTAATGGCTAAGCGGTTTTTTAGATATTTTTCTTGTTTTTCGGACTTAGTTTCTTGAATTTTTACATTTTGAAAATATTTTTGTAAAAAAGTATCAAAATTTCCTATATTAAAATTTTGCTCAAATTGCTCTAAACTTTTGCTGTTTTCGCTTCTTAGAGTTGATATTTTATCTTTACTAAAGTCAAATTTTGATTTAGCGGCTTTTAAGATAGCAAGTTGTGAGTTTTCTCTAAGATTTGCTTGTTTGTAATTTTTTAATGTCGGTAAAAGTAAAAATAAGATCAAGGCTGTGCAAACGCTTATAAAACTTAACACGCAAATGATAAGCTTTAATAAATCAATTTCTTCTAGACTTTTATCTTTCATCTGCAACTCCTGGAATTTGTTTACTAATACTAACAAAACGATACCACCCATTATCTAAGCGGTAATAGGTTGTATAGCTTTGATCAAAGATGCTTTTTAAAGGGGTTTCTAAAAGTAGAGTAAACATTTCTCTTGTAGGAGTGACTCCGATAAGTTTTAAGGAATATTCGTCTTGTTCAACACTTTCAAGAGTAATGTTATCAGTTTTTACAATAATATCAAATAGATTTCTTAAGCTTTCTTTAACAATTTGATTTTGAGTGTTAAAATTTTTCGCTATTTGGCTTTGATCAAATAAAATTTCATAAAGCATTTCATTTTGCTTAGTTTGATTTTGAAGCACTATAACTTGTTGTTTTTCATCATCGATAGAGCTATTGATTAATGCAATTTTTATTGTATATGTAAAATATACTAGCAAGATAAATAATATACTAAAACCAAAAAGTCCTAGCCAAATTTTATCAAAGAGTGTGAAAATAGGTTTTTTTCTTGGCTGTATGAAGCTATAAGTCATTTAAGCTCCTTTCGCATCAACTCTATCATAAGATCTAAGGTGTTGATTTGTTTTGTTTTTATCTCTAAAAAAGTTTCACTTTCTAAAAAATCAATAGCGCTTATGTTAATATCTGATTCGCTATATAATAAAATACCATTGATAAATACCCCAGCATATTTATCATCATTATAAAATTTTTCAATGCTCGTAATAATATAACGGCAAAGTTCCATATCATTGCTAAATTGATTTAATTCATCAAGATTAAAATTATCATTATTATCTAAAGTTTCAAGATTATTTTCTTGATCAAGTAGGTCAAATTTATTATTTAAGGCTTCATTGAAGTTATCTAAGGTAACTTCAGTATCATCGTTGTTGTTTTGAATTTCTTGATTATCTTCTGATGGAAGTTCAAGCTCTAAACCTAATTCTTGCTCAAATATTTTAAAATCACCGTATAAAATAGTATTGCCTTTAGCAACAATAATTGCCAAAAGATGTCCTTGTTTAAATCCATAAAGTAAAATTTGATCATCAGGCTGTTTTTCTTTTTGTATATTGTAGTAAAGAAGGGCAAAAGGGGAATATAAAAAATCTAAACCTCTATATTCTTCAAAAAGCTCGCTATAATATTCCACATGTTCGGTAGCCGTATAAACAAGGGCATTATTAAACAAAATATGCTGTAAGCTGATTTTTCCTATATTAAAGTGCTCACAATCTTGAATATTTGTACTAGGTATTAATCCTTGTTCTTTGGCATCTAAAAATAAAGCAGTGTGGTAAAATAAGAAATGCTTACTTAAATTTTTTATGTATTCTAATAAATTTTCACTTTTATCAAAAGTTTTTTCATTACTACTGATTAGTTTATTTCCTCTGTAAATAGAAGCTTTTACAATATTTTTTTTATCTTCTAAAATAATACTAATAAAAAGTTGTGGAAATATTTTTTTAAGTAAAAATAACATTTCATTCCTTAAATTGATCAGCTAAGCTAATTTTATCAAATTGTTCCATTAGAAATTCTTTAGCTTTTTCTTTATCTAAAGATAAAATATCCAAAGGTTCACTTAGACTATAAGTAATCTTACTAAAAGGTTTTGGCAAGATCATCTTATCCCAACTTTTAAATTTCCAAAAACGATTTGCTTCATAGTTTAAAATTCTTATCTTTAGTTCTTTTTTTTGAGCCAAAATGATAGAACCATCTGAAATACTATGATAAGGCCCACGTGGACCATCAGGCGTGATAACTATATCGTCATTTTGTTCTAAAACTTTAAATGCAGCTCTAAGTGCACTGCTAGCACCCCTTGAAGTGCTTCCTCTTACAGTATCAAGACCGAAAAGCTTGATGATTTTTGCAATTTGTTCTCCATCTTTATGGTGGGAGATCATGACATAGGCTTTTTTATTTTTTTGTCTATAATGTCTAAACGCAAAAGGCATGAGTGCTAATTTTCCATGCCAAAAAAGTATCACACTAGCTTTACGGTCAACTTTTTCACCTTTATAGTGCTTTTTACAGCTTAAAAAAATAAGCCATTGCAAGATGAAAATTATATATGTTAAGCAATGGATTTTAAACGATTTCCCCATATAAAACCATACGCTTTGCATTAGTGATTTTTACTTCTTTAAATTGCCCTAAAAGTTCTTCGCTACCTTCAACTTGAACTAAAAAATTATTATCTGTTCTTCCAGCAATGCTATTGCCTGCTCTTAATTCTTCAAATAAAACTTTAAAAGTTTTATTTTCTTGTTTTTTTACAATTTCATCTAAAATTTCACTATGATGATTTTGTAAGGTGCTAAGTCTTCTTGAAGCTGTTTCTTCATCGATTTGATTAGGCATGGTTGCGGCTTTTGTTAAAGGGCGTTTGGAGTATTTAAAAGAAAAAATTTGTTCAAAACGCACTTTTTCCAAAACATCCATAGTTTCTTCAAAATCTTTTTCACTTTCCCCTGGAAAAGCTACAATAATGTCTGTAGAAATGCTAACATTTGGACAAAGTTCTCTAAGTTTTAAAGCTCTATTTAAATACCATTCTTTAGTATAGCCACGCTTCATAGCTTTTAAAATTTCACTTGAGCCGCTTTGTAAAGGCATGTGCATGGATTTGCAAACTTTTGGATTATTGGCAAAAACTTCTAAAAATTTATCATCCATATGCAAAGGATGTGGACTTGTAAAGCGAATGCGTTCCAAACCTTCTATAGTGCTAAGTTCTTCTAAAAGATCTGAAAAGTCCATTTTTTTATGTTCGTTTCTAAATCTTTTGCCGTAGTTATTGACATTTTGTCCTAGCAAGAAAATCTCTTTAGCACCTTTTTCAATAGCTTTTTGAGCCTCTTTGTAGATGATGTTAAAAGGTATGGAAATTTCATCTCCTCTAGTATGTGGCACTATACAATAAGTGCAGTGTTTATCACAACCTATGGAGATATTAATATAGGATTTATAAATACTATTTCTAAAATCTGCAAAAGCAAATTCACTTTCATCATAGTCTATGTCCACGCCCATAAATTTTGGAGTTTTTATAGCTTGAGTGATTTTGGAAATATTTCTTGCCCCTAGAACAAAATCCACATAAGGAGCACGTTTGAAAATTTCATTTCCCAAATGCGATGCAGTACATCCACAAACTCCTATTTTAGCACCTTCTTTTTTAACTTTTTCAAAACCACCTACTTCTGAGAAAAGTTTATGCACAGGTTTTTCACGCACTGAACAAGTGTTGATGAGAATAAGATCTGCTTCTTTGATATCTTCTGTTAGTGCGTAATTTTCTTTTTGTGTTAATTCTGCGATCATATGCTCAGAATCTCTGACATTCATCGCACAACCTAAAGTTTGGATAAAAAGTTTTTTAGCACTCAAAGAATATGTACCTCATACATAAAATCATTATCATCAAGTCCGTATTTTACGGTTCTATGATAAATGCTTACTCCTTTTTTTTCAAAATGATTTACAAGGGCAATGAGTTGTTTGTGTGTATTATCTTTATCAAAATAAAAAAACTTTTGTCCTTCTTTTTCTATAGCCTCTTCGATTTTTTCTAGGCTAATATTTTTAGGTTTTTCATTAATCAAAGTTCTTGCCAATTTTAATTCCATAGCTAAATCCTTAAGAATTTTCATTTTAATCTATAATTTTAGCAAATTTTACTTTTAATTAAACTTATTAAGGATATAATTTTTATCTACATTTTTAAATTTCCCACAAAAAAAGGTTTTATAAAATATGGAAAAGATAGCAGATATTATCGAATCTATTGCTAATGAAAAAAATTTAAACTTAGAGAATGTAAAAGAAAAAGTAGCTACCGCTTTAATCAATACTGCAAAAAGAATTTATGGACAAGAATATGAGTTTTTTGTAGATCCTAAAAATTTAAATCTTTATCAAAAAATTACCATAGTAGCAGATAATGACGAGAGATTACAAAATAAAAGTGAGAGTTTTATCGCGTTAAGTAAGGCAAAATCAGAAGCTCCAGATGTTGAAATAGGAGATGAATTAACTTATGAATGTTCTTTGGAAAATTTAGGAAGAACTGCGGTAAATACCTTGCATAAAGAACTTGAATATCATATACAAAAATTATTAGAACAAACTATTTTTGAAAAATATAAAAACAAAGTAGGGCAAATGGTTTTTGGTACAGTTGTTAGAGTGGATAATGAAGAAAATACTTTTATTGAAATAGATGAATTAAGAGCTTTTTTGCCAAGAAAAAATCGCATTAAAGGGGAAAAGTTTAAAATAGGTGATGTGGTAAAATCGGTGATACGCCGTGTTTATACAGATAAGGGTATTAAAATCGAGCTTAGTCGTACAAGTCCTAAATTTTTAGAATGTTTACTTGAAGCTGAGGTTCCAGAAATCAAAGATGGTTATGTCAATATTATAGGATGTGCTAGAATTCCAGGTGAAAGAGCAAAAATCATTCTTCAAGCCAATGGAGCAAATATCGATCCTGTAGGTGCTACAGTAGGTGTTAAAGGTGTAAGAATTAATGCAGTAAGCAAAGAGCTTCATAATGAAAATATTGATTGTATAGAATTTACAAATGAGAGTGAAATTTTAATTTCTCGTACCTTGGCTCCTGCTATTGTAAATTCTGTAAAAATTGAAGATAAAAAAGCTATTGTAAGTTTAAATAGCGAACAAAAAAGTAAAGCTATAGGAAAAAATGGTATTAATATTCGTCTTGCTTCTATGTTAAGTGGTTATGAAATAGAGCTCAATGAATTAAGCTCGTCGCAGCTAAATAATGCCATCAGCAATGAAGAAGCAATGAAAAATCTTCAAGATTTGTTTAAAATTTAAAATATTTGTGAATTTTCACAAATATTTTTTATAAAACCACTTCCAATAAAATGCCGCAAAGATAAAAATCATACCCAATAAACCTGTAATCAGTTCTAAACTCAAGCCTATTTCAAATAAAAAGCCCATAAGCATTGAAATAATAGCGCTAAAACTAAGATAAATCATATCTGTATAAGCAATTACTCTACCATGATATTCTTTGTCGGCATTTTTTTGTATCATAGTGTAGGTATAAGCCCAAAGTGCTGAGGTAAAAAAACCTGCACCAATTAAACCTAAAAAAGAAATATAAAAATTAAATTGAGTTAAAGCCCAAAGTATAATACCAAAACCTTGACCAAGATACATGTAAAATAAATTTTTATCATTAATAAATTTGCTTAAAATCATAGGTCCTATAGCTAAAGAACAAGCACGTACTGCATTTAAAAACCCTATTACTAAAGCAGCAGATAAAACTTCTTTATATTGATGTTGTGCTAAAAGCGTAACCAAGGTTTCATAAGCAGTTAAACCTATAAAAGCGTGAAGCAAGATAAGATGAAAAATTATCTTATTGTTTAAAACATAGAAAAATCCTTCTTTTATCATGGTAAAAAAGCGACTTTGTGTTTTTTGATGAAAATCAGGAATGCTTAATCTTACTAAAAAAGAAATGCCTATGAGTATAAGTACACAGTCAAATAAAAAAGCGGTTTTAACTCCTAGAAAATAAATAAAAATTCCCGCACTTGCCATACCTGCTGTATAAGAAATCGCCCAAATGACACTGTGCATTTCATTAGCGAGTTTAAGTTCTTGAGGGGTTAAAATTTTCGCCAATAAACTCATTTCAGCTTGAAAATAAATCGAAGCAACGCAAAGTCTTATGAAGATTAAAATAAACAAAAGCCAAAGCATGCTAAGACTTGTGACAAAAATAAGACAAAAAATAGAAATTAATTCTATGCTAATCATACTGAGTAAAAGTTTTTTAGGTTTATTTTTCTCTACTATGACGCCATTAATAGGAGCAAGTAAAACTCCAGGTAAAAAAGCAAGCATAGCACTTGTAGCTGTTGCCCAAGTAGGAGCATTAAGCTCGACTAAAAGGGTAAAAACTCCAGTTTGAGAAAACCATGCTCCAAAATATACTATAAACTGAACCGAAGCTAATATTCTGATATTTTTATTATTTTTTAATAGTTCAATGTAATTCATAAGCGAAACTATAGCATAATTTATATTTTAAATGCTATAATTATTTTAATTATGTAAAAAACAAGGAAAAATTTTGAAAAGACTGGATAAAAAAGAAGCTTTAGATTTATTACATCATGCGAGTTTAACAGAACTTGGAGAAATGGCTTATAAAAGAAAATTAGAATTTCATCCTGAAAAAATTACCACTTTTGTTGTGGATAGAAATATTAATTATACCAATGTTTGTTGTATTGATTGTTCTTTTTGTGCTTTTTATCGCCATCATAAAGAAGATGATGCTTATATTTTAAGCTTTGAGGAGATAGGCAAGAAGATAGAGGAGCTTGAAGCTATTGGGGGTACACAAATTCTTTTTCAAGGTGGGGTGCACCCAAAATTAAAAATAGAATGGTATGAAGAATTAGTTTCTTGGATAAAAGAACATTATCCAAATGTCACTGTACACGGTTTTTCAGCAGTTGAAATCGCTTATATTGCAAAGGCATCTAAAATTTCCATCACTGAAGTGCTGCAAAGACTGCAAGCTAAAGGTTTATTTTCTATACCAGGAGCGGGAGCTGAGGTGCTAAGCGATAGAGTGCGTGATATCATTGCACCCAATAAATGCGATACATCTACTTGGTTAGAAGTACATCGCCAAGCTCATAAAATCGGTATGAAAAGTACAGCTACCATGATGTTTGGAACGGTTGAAAATGATGAAGAAATCATCGATCATTTTGAGCATTTAAGAAAATTACAAGATGAAACAGGTGGTTTTAGAGCTTTTATTTTATGGAGCTTTCAAAGTGATAATACTGCTTTAATCCAAAAACATCCAGAGATTATGAAACAAAGTTCTAATAAGTATTTAAGACTTTTAGCTTTAGCAAGACTTTATTTAGATAATTTTAAGAATTTGCAAAGTTCTTGGGTAACTCAAGGCTCGCTTATAGGTCAACTTGCTTTAAAATTTGGGGCTAATGATTTAGGCTCAACCATGATGGAAGAAAATGTAGTAAGTGCCGCAGGAGCAAGTTATAGAATGAATCAAGATGAGATGATAAGGCTGATTAGAAGTTTAGGCGAAAATCCAGCTAAACGCAATACCGCTTATGAAATTTTAGAAAGGTTTTAATGCAGTATTTAGAGAGTAGGGGTGTTAAAATCCCTTTTATTTTTGAAAAAAATTCTGATTTTCCTATTGTTGTTTTAAAGCTTGTCTTTAGAAATTGTGCTAGAAGTTATGATGAAATAGCAGGCTTAGCTAAGATGTTTTCACGTATTTTAAATGAAGGCGTGGATGATAAATTTTTTAAGGATTTAGAATTTAGAGCGATAAATTTAGAGGCAAGTAGTGGTTTTGAAAGCTTGGAAATCAATCTTTCTTGCTTGAAAGAAAATTTTGATTTTGCTTTAAAGAGTTTAGAAAAATTGCTTTTAAAACCAAGAATAGAAGAAAAAACTTTGCAAAAATTAAAAATCAATGCCTTAGGTGAGCTCGCGAGTAAAAATAGTGATTTTGATTATTTAGCAAAAAATTTACTCAATACTCAAATTTTTAAATGTAAAGAATTTCAAAGTCCAAATGATGGAGATGAAAAAAGTATAGAAACTTTGTCTTTAAAAGATTTACAAAATTTTTATAAAAATTTTATCCATCTTAGTGATTTGGTTGTGATTTTAGGAGGAGATTTAGAAGAAAAACAAGCCAAGGAAGATCTTTTAAAACTCTTATCAAAACTTCAAATAGGTAAGAAAAATACTCCAAAAAAATATGAGTTAAGCAAAAACATCAAAGATAAAATTTTGCTACGCCCAGAAAGTGAACAAGCTTATATTTATTTTGCTACGCCTTTTTTTGCCGATTTTAAAGATAAGGATTTATATCTTGCAAAAATTGCTTTATTTGTGCTAGGACAAGGGGGATTTGGTTCAAGGATTATGGAAGAAATTCGTGTTAAAAGAGGTCTTGCATACTCAGCTTATGCTATGCTTGATATGAATATGTCTTTTTCTAGAGTTTTTGGATATTTACAAACTAAAAATGAAAGCGCTAAAGAAGCTAAAAAAATTGTAAAAGAGCTTTTTGAAGATTTTATAAAAAATGGCATGACTCAAAACGAACTTGATCAAGCTAAAAATTTTCTCATAGGATCAACTCCTTTGCGTTATGAAAGCTTAAGCAAGCGTTTATCTATGGCCTTTAATGAATTTTATCAAGGTTTAAATTTGGGATATTATAAAGAAGAGTTAAAACTTATGGAAAAGGTTAAACTTGAAACCATCAATGCTTATATTAAAAAACATCAAGAGCTTTTAAATATAAGTTTTGCAAGCATACAAAATGAAAATTAAAGAAAGTGATTTTGAATTTTTTAAAAAATTAAAAATTAGAAGCGCTATTGATTTAGCACTTCTTTTACCTAAAAAAATTGAAAATTTAAATCCAAGTAAAAATCCTAAAGAAAATGAAATTTGCACTCAAAAAATCACTATAAAAAGTGTTAGTTCAAGAAAAAATCAACTTTTTGGTTTGGGTTTTTGTGAAGAATGGCAAGAAAATATCTCTTTTGTGTTTTTTCATCCTAGAGCTTGGCATTTTGGGATTTGTAAGGTAGGAAAAGAGCTTATTTTTAATGCTAAACTCTCACGTTTTAATCACACTTGGCAATTTAACAATCCTAAAATTTTAACTTCTTTTGAGGGTTTTAGTCCAAAGTATCAAATTTTAGGCTTAAAAGATACAAAAATTGCTGCTTTTATACATAAATATCTTAACTATGAAAATTTAAAAGAAAGTGGCATAGAGGATAAATATATACATTTTCTTTTAAATTTACATGCCTATGATGAAAAAAGTTTTTTTATGTTTGAAAATTTGCAAAATTTTAGCAAAGATTTAAAATACATAGAAATATATAATTTTTTAAAGCGTTTAAAAGCTAAACAAACACATTTTAAAGCTCATCAAATCAATGTTTTTAATATAGCCAATTGGCTTAAAGATTTGCCTTTTTCTCTTACTAAAGATCAGCTTAACGCCTTAAAAGATATAGAAAAAGATTTGCATTCAAAAGAAGCTAAAAGGCGTGTGATTATGGGTGATGTAGGGTGTGGTAAAACCTTGGTTTTACTTGGTGCGGCTTTGATGGTTTATCCTAAGCAAGCTATTTTAATGGCACCTACTAGTATTTTAGCGTATCAGCTTTATGAAGAGGCTAAGAAATTTTTACCTGATTTTATGAATATTTTGTTTATTAAAGGGGGTAAAAAAGAAAAAGATTTAGAACAAAATATTCAAAAAGCAAATCTTATCATAGGCACTCACGCTTTAATTCATTTAGAAAGTCATAATGCCGTACTTGTAATGATAGACGAACAACATCGTTTTGGATCAGCTCAGCGTGAGAAAATTCATTCTTTAAATAAGCAAGAATTTGCCCCTCATTTTATACAGTTTTCAGCTACGCCTATTCCAAGAACTTTAAGCATGATACAATCTGAACTTTTAAATTTTAGCTTTATTAAACAAATGCCTTTTAAAAAAGATATTACAACTTATTGCATACAAAATGAAGGTTTTTCTAAGCTTAGCGAGAAGATCAAGGAGGAAATTTCTAAAAATCATCAAATTGTCATTATTTATCCCTTAGTGAGTGCTAGTGATAAGATTCCTTATCTTTCTTTAGAACAGGCTAAAGAATATTGGCAGAGTCATTATGAAAAAGTTTTTGTAACTCATGGAAAAGATAAACAAAAAGATGAAATTTTAGAGCGTTTTAGAGATGAGGGAAATATTTTACTAAGCACTACAGTGGTGGAAGTAGGTATTTCTTTGCCAAGATTGAGTATGATAGTGATTGTGGGGGCGGAACGTTTAGGACTTGCTACTTTACATCAACTTCGTGGTCGTGTAGGTCGTGTAGGGCTTAAAAGCACTTGTTATCTTTATACTAAACTTAAAGAAATTCCAAGTCGTTTAAAAGAATTTGCTAGCACTTTAGATGGGTTTAAAATAGCAGAGCTTGATCTTAAAAATCGTTTGAGTGGAGATTTGCTCGATGGTTTTATGCAGCATGGAAATGAGTTTAAATTTTTTGATTTTTCTAAGGATGAGGAGATTTTAGAAAAGGTGAAAAAAGATTTGGCAAAAAAATTGCCAAATTAATGTCCACCGTACTTATAAAGCATATTTTGAAAATGTGAGGCTATCATTTGTGCACGCTGTAAAATGACATTTTTCATTTCCTCATTATAAACTATATTTAAACTTTCTTCAAAAAGTTTTAGCCAAATTTCAAAAAACTCTTGAGGAAAAGGAGGTAGATCTAAGTGTTTTTTTAAGGGTTGCCCATTATAATCACCTTCGCCTAAAAGCATACCTGCCCAAAAATTTCCTATTTTTGCTTTATGTTCTTTCCATTCTTCATCGCTTGTTCCAATAGCATTGTTAAAAATAGGACCTAAATCTTTATCTTTTCTAACTTTTTCATAAAATATTTCCATGAGTTTTGCTATGCTTTCTTGATTAATTGTTTCAAATTTCATATAAGCCTTTCTTAAATGTTAATTTTATGGCGTTAATATAGCAAAAATAAGATAAATTAAATTTAACATAAGTTAAGAATGGAAAATGTATATAATGAAAGATTATTTAGAACTTTTATCTAGTGTAGGAAAATTAAAAAAATTTCAAAAAAATAGTATTTTATTTTATGAAGGCGAAGAGGCTAAAAAATTTTTTATTTTACTCAAGGGAAAAATACGCATTTATAAAAGTACAGCAAGTGATAAAGAAATTACTTTGCATTATTTTAATCCTCCAAATTTTATAGCAGAAATGCCTGCTTTTAAAAAATTAAATTATCCTGCTAATGCTATATTTGAGGAAGATGGAGAAATTTTGGAAATTGATTTTATTAATTTTCAAAATTTATGCAGTGAAAATAAAGAATTCAATTTTTTACTTATCAGTTCACTTTTTGATAAAATTAAAATTTTAGAAAAGAAATTATCTCAAAATGCATTAGATTTAAGGACGAGATTATTAAAGTATCTTTTGGAAAATGAAAAAAAATTAGATACAATTTCACAAAAACAAATTGCAATTGATTTAAATGTTAGAGCACAATCTTTATCTCGAGTGTTAAAAGAACTTAAAATTTCAGAACTTATTGATACAAAAAAAGGTAGAATTGAAATTTTAAATAAAGATATGATCATGAAAGAACTTTGGTAAAATTTAAGGTAGAGAATGGATTTTGATTTTATATTAGCTCAAGCTCCTGCTTTTTTAACGGCTGCTTGGCTTACGATAAAACTAAGCTTTTTTGGAATTATTTTTTCTTTGATAATAGGCTTGTTTTGTATTTTAATGAGTTATTTTAAAATAAAAATTTTAGAAAATATTTGCAAGCTTTATATAGAGTTTTCAAGAAATACGCCTTTATTAATTCAACTTTTTTTCTTATATTATGCTTTACCTAAATTTAATATACATTTAGAACAAATTCCACCGCTTAGTGTGATTTGTTTAAGCGTAGAAGAAACTTTAAGACCTTCTTTTGCTTGTGCTATAGTAGGACTTAGTTTTTTAGGGGGTTCTTATATGGCTGAGAGTTTAAGGGCGGGATTTGAAGCCATAAGAAAACAGCAGTTTGAAGCCGGACTTTCTTTGGGTTTTTCAAAATTTGGAAATTTGCGTTATGTGATTTTGCCGCAAGCTTTAGCTATTTCTATGCCAAGTATTAGTGCTAATATTATATTTTTAATCAAAGAAACTTCAGTGGTTAGTATTATTGCCTTGCCAGATTTGGTGAATTTAATGAAGAGTTTAAATTCCTTAACCTATAAGACAGATGAGCTATTGTTTTTGTTGTTTATGGGATATTTGTGCATTATTTTGCCTTTGTCTTTTATTTTGCTAAAGTTTGAAAAAAGGTTGATTCATGCTTGAACTTTTAAATACCGATACGCTTTTAAGACTCTGGCAAGGGCTTTTTGTCACTCTTGAAATTTCATTTATCAGCATTATTATTACTTCGATAGGTGGGTTGTTTTTGGGAATTTTAATGAGTTTTAAAAATACCTATATCTATGCTTTTTGTCGTTTAGGTTTAGAATTTGTGCGTGTTATGCCACTTTTGGTATGGCTTTTTGTGGTGTATTTTGGTTTTCCTAGATGGTTTGAGTGGGATTTGAGTTCTGTAAGTGCAGCTATTATTGTCTTTAGCATTTGGGGTTGTTTTGAGATGATGGATTTAGTGCGTGTTTCCTTGCAGAGTATTCCAAAACATCAGTATGAAAGTGCATCATCTTTAGGTTTAAATACGGTGCAAAGTTTTGTTTATATTATTATTCCACAAGCTATGCGTCGTTTAACTCCTGTGAGCATGAATTTACTTACTCGCATGATTAAAAGTACAACCTTTGCTTATTTAATCGGTGCGGTAGAGCTTGTAAAAGTAGGGCAACAAATTATAGAATTTCATAATAGAAATGATTTTGCACCTTTTATTATTTATGGTTTGATTTTTTTTATCTTTTTTATACTTTGTTATCCCATCACTTTATATTCAAGAAAATTAGAGAAAAAATGGAGCTAAAATGAGCATACTAAAAATAGAAAATTTACAAAAGTATTATGGTTCGCATCACGCCTTAAAAGATATTAATTTAGAAGTTAAGGCTAAAGAAGTTGTGGTGATTTTAGGTCCTAGCGGATGTGGAAAATCTACGCTTTTGCGTTGTATTAATGGGCTTGAAGAGATTGCAAGTGGTAATATTTATATTGATAATGAGAAAATAGATAAAGATTTTAAAGAATGGCCAAGAATGCGTCAAAAAGTTGGTATGGTTTTTCAATCTTATGAGCTTTTTGAGCATTTAAGTGTTGAAGAAAATATACTTTTAGGGCCTATGAAAGTGCAAAAAAGAAAGAAAGATGAGGTTTTAAAAGAGGCTAAAATTTGGCTTGAAAAGGTGGGGCTTTTGCATAAAATTCATGCTTATCCAAGAGAACTTAGCGGAGGACAAAAGCAAAGAATTGCCATAGTAAGAAGTTTATGTATGAATCCTGAGTTAATGCTTTTTGATGAGGTTACAGCAGCGTTGGATCCTGAGATTGTTAGAGAAGTTTTAGAAGTGATGTTAAATCTTGCAAAAGAGGGTATGACTATGCTTATTGTTACTCATGAAATGGGTTTTGCTAAAGCTGTAGCAGATAAAATTATTTTTATGGATGAAGGAAAAATCATCGAAGAAAATGATCCTAAAAGTTTTTTTGAAAATCCAAAAAGCGAAAGAGCAAAGAAATTTTTAAATTTGTTTGATTATCATAAATAGATAAAAATAATATTGGTTTATGATAATAAACTTTACAAGACTAAAATTTTATAGAAAAACTAAAAAAGTCTTGACAAAAATTTTTTTTTGAGTTATAATCTCACTTTTATTTTTGCTGGTTTAGCTCAGTTGGTAGAGCAGCTGCCTTGTAAGCAGCAGGTCGGGGGTTCAAGTCCCTTAACCAGCTCCATTTATTTTAGCAGTGTTTGACCAGAATATTGAAAAAGCAATATTTTTATGGTGAGTTACTCAAGTGGCCAACGAGGGCAGACTGTAAATCTGCTGGCTTTCGCCTTCCGTGGTTCGAATCCACGACTCACCACCATGCTTTGCGGGAGTAGCTCAGTTGGCTAGAGCATCAGCCTTCCAAGCTGAGGGTCGCGGGTTCGAGTCCCGTTTCCCGCTCCAACAATTTAAAAGAACTGGGAGCTGTATTTTAAAACCTTTAACTTACAGTATATATCCCATTTAAGAGTTTTTGTTGTCTATTATTATGTATAATTTTTCTGAGCGCTCGTATGGCTCAGAGGTAGAGCACTCCCTTGGTAAGGGAGAGGTCGCGGGTTCAATTCCCGCTATGAGCTCCATGAATTGAAAAAATTATATAGATATAAGACTTGCTTTGCTCAATTTATTTTTATACGGAGGAAAAAAATGGCTAAAGAAAAATTTTCACGTAATAAGCCACACGTAAATATTGGTACTATTGGTCACGTTGACCATGGTAAAACTACTTTAACAGCTGCTATTTCTGCTGTTCTTTCTAGAAGAGGTTTAGCAGAGCTTAAAGATTATGATAATATCGATAATGCTCCAGAAGAAAAAGAGCGTGGTATTACTATTGCTACTTCTCATATTGAATATGAAACAGACAATCGTCACTATGCACACGTTGACTGCCCAGGTCACGCAGATTATGTTAAAAACATGATTACAGGTGCTGCACAAATGGATGGAGCGATCTTGGTTGTTTCTGCTGCAGATGGCCCTATGCCACAAACTAGAGAGCACATTCTTCTTTCTCGTCAAGTAGGCGTTCCATATATTGTTGTTTTTATGAATAAAGCAGATATGGTTGATGATGCTGAACTTTTAGAGTTAGTCGAAATGGAAATTAGAGAATTATTAAGCTCTTATGATTTCCCAGGCGATAATACACCTATTATTTCTGGTTCTGCTTTAAAAGCTCTTGAAGAAGCTAAAGCTGGACAAGATGGTGAATGGTCAGCAAAAATTATGGATCTTATGGCTGCAGTTGATAGCTATATTCCAACTCCAACTCGTGATACTGAAAAAGACTTCTTGATGCCAATTGAAGACGTTTTCTCAATTTCAGGTCGTGGTACTGTTGTTACAGGTAGAATTGAAAAAGGTGTTGTAAAAGTAGGTGATACTATCGAAATCGTTGGTATTAAAGATACTCAAACAACAACTGTAACAGGTGTTGAAATGTTCAGAAAAGAAATGGATCAAGGCGAAGCAGGAGATAACGTAGGTGTTCTTCTTCGTGGTACTAAAAAGGAAGAAGTTATCCGTGGTATGGTTCTTGCTAAACCAAAATCAATTACTCCACACACTGACTTCGAAGCTGAAGTTTATATCTTAAATAAAGATGAAGGTGGTAGACATACTCCATTCTTTAACAACTATAGACCACAGTTTTATGTAAGAACAACTGATGTTACAGGTTCGATTAAATTAGCTGATGGTGTTGAAATGGTTATGCCAGGTGAAAATGTGAGAATTACTGTAAGCTTGATCGCTCCAGTAGCACTTGAAGAAGGAACTCGTTTTGCTATTCGTGAAGGTGGTAAAACTGTTGGTTCAGGTGTTGTTTCTAAAATTATTAAATAATTTAATAAAGCCAAGTTAAAAGCTTGGCTTTAATTTTTTAAGGAAAATTAAAATGAGAATTAAAGTTGGTTTAAAGTGTGAAGAATGTGGTGATATTAATTATAGTACCTATAAAAATAGTAAAAATACTACTGAAAAATTAGAATTAAAAAAATATTGCCCAAGATTAAAAAAACATACACTTCACAAAGAAGTTAAGCTAAAAAGTTAAGCTTGCGCCTTAGGGCAATAGCTCCAACGGTAGAGCGCCGGATTCCAAATCCGATGGTTGGGGGTTCGAATCCCTCTTGCCCTGCCATAATTAAGGTTTAAATAAATGGAAAAATTAATAACTTATTTTAAATTATCAAAAGCCGAATTAAGGAAAGTAATTTTTCCTTTAAAAGAACAGGTAAGAAATGCCTACATTACAGTTTTTGTGGTTGTTGCGGTGATTTCTTTGTTTTTGGCGTTAGTGGATTGGCTTATGTCCTCTATTGTTTCTGCGATCGTATAAGGAGAGTAAATGAGTACTCATAAATGGTATGCAATTCAAACTTATGCTGGCAGTGAAATGGCAGTTAAAAGAGCCATTGAAAATTTAGTAAAAGATAACGGAATTGAAGAACAACTTAAAGAAATTGTTGTTCCAACTGAAGATGTTATTGAATTTAAGAATGGAAAGGAGAAGATTAGCGAAAGAAGTTTGTATTCAGGATACGTTTTTGCACTTCTTGATTTAAATACAGAGCTTTGGCATCGCATTCAATCTCTTCCAAAGGTTGGTCGTTTTATTGGAGAATCCAAAAAGCCAACCCCTTTAACAGAAAAAGATATTAATTTGATTTTGGAAAAAGTTCACAATCGTGCAGCGCCTAAACCAAAGATTTCTTTTGAAGAAGGGGAAAATGTGAGAATCACAGAAGGGCCATTTGCAAACTTTACTGCAATTGTAGAAGAGTATGATATGGTTCGTGGTTTATTAAAATTAAATGTTTCTATTTTTGGACGCTCAACTCCAGTGGAGATCTTATATTCTCAAGTTGAGAAAATAATTTAATTTATATCAAGTAAGGAGATTTGTTATGGCTAAAAAAGTCGTAGGCGAAATTAAATTGCAAATTGCTGCCACAAAAGCAAACCCATCACCACCTGTTGGTCCTGCTTTGGGTCAGCAAGGTGTTAATATTATGGAGTTTTGTAAGGCTTTTAATGAAAGAACAAAAGATATGGCAGGTTTTAATATCCCTGTTGTTATCACTGTTTATGCAGATAAAAGTTTTACTTTTATTACAAAACAACCGCCAGCTACGGATTTGATCAAAAAAGCAGCTGGAATTTCTAAAGGTACGGATAATCCACTTAAAAATAAGGTAGGCAAGTTAACTCGTGCTCAAGTTTTAGAAATAGTAGATAAGAAAATTGCAGATTTAAATACTAAAGATAGAGATCAAGCTGCTAAAATTATTGCAGGTTCAGCTCGTTCTATGGGTGTTGAAATCGTAGATTAATCCTTTCACCGCCAAGGTAAAAGGCGGTAGCACTTTAAAATGCGGAGAAAATAAATGGCTAAGATAGCAAAAAGATTAAAAGAATTATCACAAAAAATTGATTCAAATAAAGAGTATGCTTTAAGCGATGCAATTGATACAATAAAGACTTTAAAGTCTGCTAAATTTGATGAGACTGTAGAAATTGCTTTAAAACTTAATGTTGATCCAAGACATGCAGATCAAATGGTAAGAGGATCTGTTGTTTTACCTGCTGGAACGGGTAAAAAAGTTCGCGTTGCTGTAATTGCAAAAGACGCAAAAGCTGATGAGGCGAAAAATGCTGGTGCAGATATTGTGGGTAGCGATGATTTAGTAGAAGAAATCCAAAAAGGTAATATGAATTTTGATGTATTAATTGCTACTCCAAATTTAATGGGACTTGTTGGTAAAGTTGGTAGAATTTTAGGGCCTAAAGGTTTAATGCCAAATCCTAAAACTGGAACGGTTACTATGGATGTTGCTCAAGCGGTTAATAATGCAAAAAGTGGTCAGGTAAATTTCCGTGTTGATAAGCAAGGAAATATCCATGCAGGTCTTGGTAAAGTAAGTTTTTCTAAAGAACAATTATGGGATAATGTTAGCACTTTTGTAAAAGCAATCAACAAACACAAACCTGCTGCAGCTAAAGGTAGATATATTAAAAATGCGGCTTTATCTTTAACAATGAGCCCTTCTGTAAAGCTTGAAACGCAAGAATTGCTTGATATGAAATAAGAGTTGCTTTTTTGCAACTCTTTTGTTTTAAAATAAACATTTGAAAAAATTTTTAATTTTTTGAGATGTTTATTTTAGATTGAAGATAGTCGAGGCATATGCTTAATTGGATTTCCACTCTACTTGAAATCTCAATCGGAAAGGAGAAAATGTGACTAGAAGCGAAAAAGTTGAGATTATTGCTAAACTTGAAGAAGGTTTTAAAGCTAGCGAAGCTGTTGTGGTTTGTAATTACAGGGGTCTTAGCACAAAAAAACTAGAAGAGCTTAGAAATAATGCAAGAGAAAATAATGTAAAAGTTCAAATTATTAAAAATACTTTGGCTAACATTGCTCTTAATAATTCCGGTAAAACAGGTCTAGTTCTTAAAGATACAAATATTTATCTTTGGGGCGAAGATCAACTAAGCGTTTCAAAAGTAGCTGTCAAATTTGAAGAAAATAATGATAAATTTGAAATCAAAACAGCTCATATTGAAGGCGAAGTTGCAGATGTTGCTAAGGTTAAAGCTCTGGCTAAAATGCCTTCACGCAACGAGTTGCTTGCTATGCTTTTGCAAGTTTGGAATGCGCCAATTACCAATTTCACAATAGGTTTAAATGCGCTTAAAAATAAAAAAGAATCTGAATAAAATAAAATAAAGGATAAAAAATGGCAATTTCTAAAGAAGATGTATTAGAATATATTTCAAATTTAAGTGTTCTTGAGTTATCAGAACTTGTAAAAGAATTTGAAGAAAAATTTGGTGTGTCTGCTGCTCCTGTGATGGTAGCTGGCGGTGCGGTAGCTGGCGGTGGTGCAGCGGCTGCTGAAGAAAAAACTGAATTTGATATCGTTTTAACTGATGGCGGTGCTAAAAAGATCGAAGTTATTAAAATCGTTCGTGCTCTTACAGGTCTTGGTCTTAAAGAAGCAAAAGATGCAGTTGAGCAAACTCCTTCAACTCTAAAAGAGGGTGTAGCTAAAGCTGAGGCTGAAGAAGCTAAAAAACAACTTGAGGAAGCTGGTGCTAAAGTAGAACTTAAGTAATTTTAAGTTTTGAAGTTAGAAGAAGATTTGCTAAGGCAGGTCTTCTTTTTTTATTTTTACCTAATTTTTAGGTCTTCTTTTTTAAATTTACAAAAATTTACCATGAGGTATGTGTGATATGTTAGATAATAAATTAGGAAATCGTTTAAGAGTAGACTTCTCAAACATTTCAAAACAAATAGAAATCCCAAATCTTCTACAATTACAAAAAAAGAGTTTTGATTATTTTTTAAATCTTGATAATGGTGAAAGTGGTATAGAAAAAGTTTTTAAATCAATTTTTCCTATTCATGATCCGCAAAATAGATTGAGTCTTGAATATGTTAGTAGTGAAATAGGCAAGCCAAAATATACCATTCGCGAATGCATGGAAAGAGGTTTGACTTATTCTGTAAATTTAAAAATGAAAATCCGTCTTACTTTGCATGAAAAAGATGAAAAAACAGGGGAAAAAGTTGGCGTAAAAGATATTAAAGAACAAGAAATTTATATCCGCGAAATTCCTTTAATGACAGATCGTGTATCTTTTATCATTAATGGGGTTGAGAGGGTGGTTGTAAATCAATTACATAGAAGCCCTGGTGTTATTTTTAAAGAAGAAGAAAGCTCAACGGTTGCAAATAAGCTTGTTTATACAGCACAAATTATTCCTGATCGTGGTTCGTGGCTTTATTTTGAATACGATGCCAAAGATGTTTTGTATGTAAGAATCAACAAGCGTAGAAAAGTTCCTGTAACTATGCTTTTTAGAGCTTTAGGGTATAAAAAACAAGATATTATTAAGTTGTTTTATCCTATTCAGACTATACATGTGAAAAAAGATAAATTTTTAACAGAATTTAATCCAAATGATTTTATGGATAGAATAGAATATGATATTAAAGATGAAAAAGGAAAAATCGTTCATCAAGCTGGAAAAAGACTTACAAAGAAAAAAGCAGAACAGCTTATTAAAGACGGTTTAAAATGGATAGAATATCCTGTAGAAATTTTACTTAATCGTTATTTAGCAAATCCTATTATTGATAAAGAAAGTGGAGAGGTTTTATTTGATTCTTTAACTTTGTTAGATGAAAGTAGGCTTGCTAAGATTAAAGAGCAAAAAAGTTTTGATATAGCAAATGACTTGGCTAATGGCGTTGATGCAGCGATTATTAACTCCTTTGCTCAAGATGGAGAAACTCTAAAACTTCTTAAACAAAGTGAAAATATCGATGATGAAAATGATTTAGCTGCGATTAGAATTTACAAAGTTATGCGCCCAGGTGAACCTGTGGTAAAAGATGCAGCGAAGGCTTTTGTAAATGATTTATTCTTCAATCCTGAAAGATACGATCTTACCAAGGTGGGTCGTATGAAAATGAACCATAAGTTAGGTCTTGAAGTGCCTGAGTATGTTACTGTTTTGACTAATGAAGATATTATTAAAACTGCAAAATATTTAATTAAAGTAAAAAATGGTAAAGGACATATTGATGATAGAGATCATTTAGGAAATCGTCGTATCCGTTCTATAGGTGAACTTTTAGCCAATGAGCTTCATTTAGGTCTTGCAAAAATGCAAAAGGCGATCAGAGATAAATTTACTTCTTTAAATGCGGATCTTGATAAAGTAATGCCTTATGATTTAATCAATCCTAAAATGATTACTACAACTATCATTGAATTTTTTACAGGAGGTCAGCTTTCGCAATTTATGGATCAAACCAACCCTTTAAGTGAGGTTACTCATAAGCGTCGTTTGTCAGCGCTTGGTGAAGGTGGGCTTGTAAAAGAAAGAGCAGGTTTTGAAGTGCGTGATGTTCACGCGACACATTATGGTAGAATTTGTCCAGTTGAAACACCTGAAGGTCAAAATATTGGTTTGATTAACACTCTTTCTACTTATGCAAAAGTAAATGAACTTGGCTTTGTTGAAGCACCATATAGAAAAGTTGTAAATGGTAAAGTGACTAATGAAGTTGTTTATCTTACAGCAACACAAGAAGAAGGCTTATTTATCGCACCAGCTTCAACTAAGGTTGATGCTAAAGGCAATATAGTAGAAGAATTTGTTGAGGCTAGACAAGATGGTGAAACTATACTTGCAAGACGCGAAGAAGTGCAATTAATCGATCTTTGCTCAGGTATGGTTGTTGGGGTTGCGGCTTCTTTGATTCCGTTTTTAGAGCACGATGATGCAAACAGAGCACTAATGGGTTCAAACATGCAACGTCAAGCTGTGCCACTTCTTACTGCTTCAGCTCCGATAGTAGGAACAGGTATGGAACAAATTATTGCGCGTGATGCTTGGGAAGCTGTTAAAGCAAAGCGTGGCGGTGTGGTTGAGAAAGTGGATAATAAAAGTATTTTCATTTTAGGTGAAGATGATAAAGGTCCATTTATTGACCATTATACTATGGAGAAAAATTTAAGAACCAATCAAAATACAAATTATATTCAACATCCTATTGTTAAAAAAGGTGATATAGTAAAAGCAGGACAAATTATCGCAGATGGTCCTTCTATGGATCAAGGCGAACTTGCTATAGGTAAAAATGCTTTAATCGCTTTTATGCCTTGGAATGGTTATAACTATGAGGATGCTATAGTTGTAAGTGAGAGAATTATTCGTGAAGATACCTTTACAAGCGTGCACATTTATGAAAAAGAAATTGAAGCAAGAGAACTAAAAGACGGCATAGAAGAAATTACCAAAGATATCCCAAATGTAAAAGAAGAAGATGTTGCACATCTTGATGAGAGCGGTATTGCAAAAATTGGTACCCATATCAAACCAGGTATGATTTTGGTGGGTAAGGTTTCTCCAAAAGGTGAGGTTAAACCAACTCCTGAAGAAAGACTTTTAAGAGCTATTTTTGGGGAAAAAGCAGGACATGTTGTGAATAAATCACTTTATGCAACCGCTTCTTTAGAGGGTGTTGTTGTGGATGTTAAAATTTTCACTAAAAAAGGCTATGAAAAAGATGATCGCGCAATAAAATCTTATGATAAAGAAAAAATGGCTTTAGAAAAAGAACATCATGATAGACTTTTGATGATGGATAGAGAAGAAATGCTTCGTGTTTGTGCTCTTCTTTCCAAAGCCCCTTTAAATAGTGATCAAAAAATTGGAGATAAAAATTATAAAAAAGGACAAACTGCAGATATTAGCGAACTTGAAAAAATCAATCGTTTTACTTTAACAACTTTGATTAAAGCTTATTCTAAAGAGATTCAAAAAGAATACGATGATTTAAAAAATCATTTCCAAAATGAGAAGAAAAAATTAAAAGCAGAACACGATGAAAAGCTTGAAATTTTAGAAAAAGATGATATTTTACCAAGTGGGGTAATTAAGCTTGTTAAAGTTTATATTGCTACAAAGAGAAAGCTTAAAGTCGGTGATAAAATGGCAGGACGCCACGGAAACAAAGGTATAGTTTCAACTATAGTTCCTGAAGTGGATATGCCTTATTTACCAAATGGCAAAAGCGTGGATATTGCGCTTAATCCACTTGGCGTTCCAAGTCGTATGAATATAGGCCAAATTTTAGAAAGCCATTTGGGTTTAATTGGACTTAGACTCGGAGATCAGATTCAAGAAATTTTTGACAGAAAGCAAAAAGATTTTCTTAAAGAATTAAGAGCAAAAATGCTTGAAATTTGTTCTATTCCAAGACTTGCAAGCGAAAAAGAATTTATTAAAAGCTTAAGCAATGAAGAGCTTTTAAACTATGCTAGAGACTGGAGTAAAGGAGTTAAATTTGCTACTCCTGTTTTTGAAGGTGTAAATATAGAAGAATTTAGCAAGCTTTTTGAAATGGCCAAGATAGATATGGACGGCAAAACAGAACTTTATGATGGACGCACGGGTGAGAAAATCGCAGAGCGTGTTCATGTAGGATGTATGTATATGCTAAAACTCCACCACTTGGTTGATGAGAAAGTTCACGCAAGAAGTACAGGACCTTACAGCTTAGTTACCCAACAACCTGTGGGTGGTAAAGCACTCTTTGGGGGACAAAGATTTGGAGAAATGGAAGTTTGGGCACTTGAAGCTTATGGAGCGGCTCATACTTTAAGAGAAATGTTAACCATAAAATCAGATGATGTAGAAGGTAGATTTAGTGCTTATAAAGCATTGACAAAAGGTGAAAATGTTCCAGCAACAGGAATTCCTGAAACATTTTTTGTATTAACCAATGAGCTTAAATCTCTTGCTTTAGATGTTGAGATTTTTGATAAGGATGAAGATAATGAGTAAATTTAAAGTAATAGAAATCAAAGAAGATGCAAGACCTAGAGATTTTGAAGCGTTTCAACTAAGACTTGCAAGTCCTGAAAAAATCAAATCATGGTCTTATGGAGAAGTAAAAAAACCAGAAACTATCAATTATAGAACCTTAAAGCCTGAAAGAGATGGGCTTTTTTGTGCAAAGATTTTTGGACCTATAAGAGATTATGAGTGTCTTTGTGGTAAATACAAAAAAATGCGTTTTAAAGGCGTTAAGTGTGAAAAATGTGGTGTTGAAGTAGCAAATTCAAAAGTGCGTCGTTCTAGAATGGGGCATATTGAGCTTGTAACTCCTGTGGCTCATATTTGGTATGTTAATTCTCTTCCAAGCCGTATAGGGACGCTTTTGGGTGTTAAGATGAAAGATCTTGAGCGCGTGCTTTATTATGAAGCTTATATCGTTGAAAACCCAGGAGATGCTTTCTATGATAATGAAAGTACTAAAAAAGTGGAATATTGCGATGTTTTAAACGAGGAGCAATATCAAAATTTAATGCAACGCTATGAAAATAGTGGCTTTAAAGCAAGAATGGGTGGAGAAGTTGTTCGTGATTTACTTGCAAATTTAGATCTTGTAGCGCTTTTAAATCAGCTTAAAGAAGAAATGGCGGCTACAAATTCAGAGGCTAAGAAAAAAACCATCATTAAACGCTTAAAAGTTGTAGAAAATTTCTTAAATTCAAATTTAAACGCCAATACCGATAGCGATGAAGCCGTACCAAATCGTCCTGAATGGATGATGATTACAAATCTTCCAGTTTTACCGCCAGATTTGCGTCCTTTAGTGGCTTTAGATGGTGGGAAATTTGCAGTTTCTGATGTGAATGACTTATATCGTCGTGTTATTAATAGAAATACACGTCTTAAAAAACTTATGGAACTTGATGCACCTGAAATCATTATAAGAAATGAAAAAAGAATGCTCCAAGAGGCTGTTGATGCACTTTTTGACAACGGTCGTCGTGCTAATGCTGTAAAAGGAGCAAATAAACGCCCATTAAAATCTTTAAGTGAAATTATTAAAGGCAAACAAGGACGTTTTAGACAAAACCTACTAGGTAAGAGGGTTGATTTTTCAGGTCGTAGCGTTATTGTTGTAGGTCCAAAACTTAGAATGGATCAATGCGGTTTACCTAAAAAAATGGCTTTAGAGCTTTTTAAGCCACATCTTTTAGCTAAGCTTGAAGAAAAAGGTTATGCAACCACAGTAAAACAAGCTAAAAAAATGATAGAAAACAAAACTAATGAAGTTTGGGAATGTTTAGAAGAGGTGGTAAAAGGGCATCCTGTTATGTTAAACCGTGCGCCTACTTTGCATAAACTTTCTATCCAAGCTTTTCATCCTGTTTTAGTGGAAGGTAAGGCTATACAACTTCATCCTTTGGTTTGTGCAGCATTTAACGCGGACTTTGACGGGGATCAAATGGCAGTGCATGTACCGCTTTCTCAAGAGGCCATTGCAGAATGCAAAGTGCTTATGCTTTCATCAATGAATATTCTTTTGCCGGCAAGCGGTAAGTCTGTAACCGTTCCATCTCAAGATATGGTTTTAGGGATTTATTATCTTTCACTAGAAAAAGCTGGTGCTAAAGGTTCGCATAAAATTTGTACAGGTATTGATGAAGTGATGATGGCGCTTGAAAGCAAGTGTTTGGATATTCATGCGAGTATACAAACTATGGTAGATGGTAGAAAGATTACCACTACAGCAGGAAGATTGATTATTAAATCCATTTTACCTGATTTTGTGCCTGAAAATAGTTGGAATAAAGTCTTAAAGAAAAAAGACATTGCCGCACTTGTGGATTATGTTTATAAACAAGGCGGTTTAGAGATTACAGCAAGTTTCTTGGATAGACTTAAAAATTTAGGTTTTGAGTATGCAACTAAAGCAGGTATTTCAATTTCGATTGCAGATATTATTGTTCCTAATGACAAGCAAAAAGCTATCGATGAAGCAAAAAAACAAGTAAGAGAAATTCAAAATTCTTATAATCTTGGTTTGATTACTTCAGGGGAAAGATACAATAAAATCATTGATATTTGGAAAAGTACAAATAATGTCCTTTCAAAAGAGATGATGAAGCTTGTAGAAAAAGATAAAGAAGGTTTTAACTCTATTTATATGATGGCAGATTCTGGTGCTAGGGGTAGTGCGGCTCAAATTTCTCAGCTTGCTGCGATGAGAGGACTTATGACTAAACCTGATGGTTCTATTATCGAAACTCCTATTATTTCGAATTTCCGTGAAGGGCTAAATGTTCTTGAATACTTTATTTCAACTCACGGTGCTAGAAAAGGTCTTGCAGATACCGCTCTTAAAACAGCAAATGCGGGTTATTTGACAAGAAAACTTATCGATGTTGCACAAAATGTAAAAATTACTATTGAAGATTGTGGAACGCATGAAGGTGTTGAAATCAATGAAATTACCGCAGATAGTTCTATTATAGAAACTTTAGAAGAAAGAATTTTAGGCAGGGTTTTAGCTGAAGATGTGATCGATCCTATTACAAATTCTGTGCTTTTTGCAGAAGGTACTTTAATGGATGAGGAAAAAGCAAAAATTCTTGGAGAAAGCGGTATAAAAAGTGTCAATATCCGCACTCCTATTACTTGCAAAGCTAAAAAAGGAATTTGTGCAAAATGTTATGGTATCAATCTTGGCGAAGGTAAATTAGTAAAACCAGGTGAAGCAGTAGGAATTATTTCCGCTCAATCTATCGGCGAGCCAGGGACGCAGCTAACTCTAAGAACTTTCCACAGCGGGGGGACTGCAAGTACGGATTTACAAGATAGACAAGTAAGCGCACAAAAAGAAGGTTTTATAAGATTTTATAATCTTAAAACTTATAAAAATAAAGAAGGTAAAAATATCGTAGCAAATCGTAGAAATGCGGCGATTTTACTTGTGGAGCCAAAAATCAAAACTCCATTTAAAGGTGTGATTAATATAGAAAATATTCATGAAGATGTGATTGTTTCTATTAAAGATAAAAAACAAGAAGTAAAATACATACTAAGAAAATACGATCTTGCTAAACCAAATGAATTAGCAGGCGTAAGTGGTAGTATAGATGGAAAACTTTATTTGCCATATCAAAGTGGTATGCAAGTAGAAGAAAATGAAAGTATCGTGGAAGTGATTAAAGAGGGTTGGAACGTTCCTAATCGTATTCCTTTTGCGAGTGAAATTTTAGTAGAAGATGGCGAGCCCGTGGTACAAAATATCAAAGCAGGAGAAAAGGGAACGCTTAAATTTTATATCCTTAAAGGCGATGGTTTAGATAGAGTAAAAAATGTTAAAAAAGGCGATATTGTTAAAGAAAAAGGATTCTTTGTGGTGATTGCTGATGAAAATGATAGAGAAGCAAAAAGACACTATATCCCAAGAGAATCTAAGATAGAATTTAATGATAGTGAAAAAATCGATGATGCAAATACCATCATTGCAAGTGCTCCTAAAAAAGAAAGAAAAGTGATTGCAGAATGGGATGCTTATAATAATACTATCATTGCAGAAATTGATGGTGTTATAAGCTTTGAGGATATTGAAGCAGGTTATAGTGCTGATGAGCAAATTGATGAAGCTACAGGTAAGCGTTCTTTAGTGATTAATGAGTATTTGCCAAGCGGAGTTAGACCAACTTTGGTAATTGCAGGAAAAGGTGATAAGGCTGTGCGTTATCAGCTTGAACCAAAAACCGTTATTTTTGTTCATGATGGTGATAAAATCGCTCAAGCAGATATTTTAGCAAAAACTCCAAAAGCTGCAGCTAAATCAAAAGATATTACAGGAGGTCTTCCAAGAGTTTCTGAACTTTTTGAAGCAAGAAAACCAAAAAATGCGGCTGTGATTGCAGAAATTGATGGTGTTGTTCGTTTTGATAAACCTTTGCGTTCTAAAGAAAGAATTATTATCCAAGCAGAAGATGGTACAAGTGCTGAGTATTTAATAGATAAATCAAAACACATTCAAGTAAGAGATGGCGAGTTTATCCATGCAGGTGAAAAACTTACAGATGGAGTTGTTTCAAGTCATGATGTGCTTAAAATTTTAGGTGAAAAAGCCTTGCATTATTATTTGATTTCTGAAATTCAACAAGTTTATCGCGGACAAGGTGTTGTGATTTCTGATAAACATATAGAAGTTATCGTTTCTCAAATGCTAAGACAAGTAAAAGTTGTAGATAGTGGACATACGAAATTTATCGAGGGTGATTTGATTTCAAGACGTAAATTCCGTGAAGAAAACGAAAGAATCATTAGAATGGGTGGAGAACCTGCTATTGCTGAGCCTGTGCTTTTAGGTGTAACAAGAGCAGCGATTGGAAGTGATAGTGTGATTTCTGCAGCTTCATTCCAAGAAACTACTAAAGTTCTAACCGAAGCAAGTATAGCGGGTAAATTTGACTACTTAGAAGATTTAAAAGAAAATGTTATTCTAGGTAGAATGATACCTGTTGGAACAGGGCTTTATGGTGAACAAAATTTAAAACTTAAAGAACAAGAATAACTTTTTATCAATAGCCCTTTTTTAGGGCTATATTTCCTCATTTAAATATTTTTTAACTAAATTATAAGCAAAAATTAGATATCATCCAAAGTTTATTACATTTTTAAAGAAAGGAATTATTGTGCCTACCATAAATCAATTGGTTAGAAAAGAGCGCAAAAAAGTTTTAGAAAAATCTAAATCTCCAGCGCTTAAAAATTGTCCACAAAGAAGGGGAGTTTGCACTAGGGTTTATACTACAACACCTAAAAAACCAAACTCAGCGTTAAGAAAAGTTGCCAAAGTAAGACTTACTAGTGGCTTTGAAGTGATCAGCTATATCGGCGGTGAAGGTCATAACTTGCAAGAACACAGCATTGTTTTAGTGCGTGGCGGTAGGGTAAAAGACTTACCAGGGGTTAAATATCACATCGTTCGTGGTGCTCTTGATACAGCAGGTGTTGCAAAAAGAACAGTTTCTCGTTCTAAATATGGTGCTAAACGCCCTAAAGCAGGCGCTGCAAAATAATCATTCATACAGACAAATCCGTTAGATTTGATTTTGTTTGAGTAAAATTTAAAATTTGAAGGAAAAATAATGAGAAGAAGAAAAGCTCCGGTAAGAGAAGTCTTGCCTGATCCGATTTATGGTAATAAAGTAATCACAAAATTTATTAATTCTTTAATGTATGATGGTAAAAAAAGCACAGCTACAACAATTATGTATGGTGCTTTAGAAGCTATTGATAAAAAAGGTGGCGAGAAAAAAGGTATTGATATTTTTAATGATGCGATTGAAAATATCAAGCCTTTATTAGAAGTGAAATCTCGTCGTGTAGGTGGTGCAACCTATCAAGTTCCAGTAGAAGTTCGCCCTGCTAGACAACAAGCTTTGGCGATTCGTTGGATTATTTCTTTTGCAAGAAAAAGAAGTGAAAGAACTATGATTGATAAACTTGCAGCTGAGCTTTTAGATGCTGCTAATAGCAAAGGTGCTTCATTTAAGAAGAAAGAAGATACTTATAAAATGGCTGAAGCAAATAAAGCATTTGCTCACTATCGTTGGTAAGAAGGAGTGTGTATGTCAAGAAGTACTCCTTTAAAAAAAGTTAGAAATATCGGTATTGCTGCTCACATCGATGCGGGTAAAACGACTACATCTGAAAGAATTCTTTTCTTTACAGGCATGAGTCATAAAATCGGTGAAGTTCATGATGGTGCTGCAACTATGGACTGGATGGAACAAGAGAAAGAGCGTGGGATTACTATCACTTCTGCGGCTACAACTTGTTTTTGGAAAGACCATCAAATCAACCTTATTGACACTCCAGGCCACGTTGATTTTACAATTGAAGTTGAAAGATCTATGCGTGTTCTTGATGGTGCTGTTGCGGTATTTTGTTCAGTGGGTGGGGTGCAACCTCAAAGTGAAACAGTTTGGAGACAAGCAAATAAATACGGTGTTCCAAGAATAGTATTTGTAAACAAAATGGATAGAATCGGTGCAAATTTTTACAATGTAGAAGATCAAATTCGCAACCGTTTAAAAGCTAATCCAGTTCCACTTCAAATTCCAATTGGTGCTGAGGATAATTTTAAAGGCGTAATCGATCTTGTAACTATGAAAGCTTTAGTTTGGGAAGATGATACTAAGCCAACTGATTATGTAGAAAAAGAAATTCCAGCTGAACTTAAAGAAAAGGCAGAAGAATATCGTACAAAAATGATAGAAGCAGTTTCTGAAACTTCAGATGAGTTGATGGAAAAATATTTAGGCGGAGAAGAATTAAGCCTTGAAGAGATTAAAACAGGGATTAAAGCAGGATGTTTAAGTCTTTCTATCGTTCCTATGCTTTGCGGTACAGCGTTTAAAAATAAAGGGGTTCAACCTTTACTTGATGCTGTTGTGGCTTATTTACCAGCTCCTGATGAAGTGGCAAATATCAAGGGTGAATATGAAGATGGCACAGAAGTTTCTGTAAAATCAACCGATGATGGCGAGTTTGCAGGGCTTGCATTTAAAATCATGACAGATCCATTTGTAGGACAACTTACTTTCGTGCGTGTTTATCGCGGTTGTTTAGAAAGCGGTTCTTATGCTTATAACTCAACTAAAGATAAAAAAGAAAGAATTGGTCGTTTGTTAAAAATGCACTCTAACAAAAGAGAAGAGATTAAAGTGCTTTACGCAGGCGAAATTGGTGCTGTTGTAGGACTTAAAGATACTTTAACAGGGGATACTCTTGCAAGTGAAAAAGATAAGGTAATCCTTGAAAGAATGGATTTTCCAGATCCAGTTATTTCTGTTGCAGTTGAGCCAAAAACTAAAGCTGATCAAGAGAAAATGTCTATTGCTTTAAATAAATTAGCACAAGAAGATCCAAGTTTTAGAGTTTCTACAGATGAAGAAAGTGGCCAAACTATCATTTCGGGTATGGGTGAGTTACACCTTGAAATTATCGTTGATAGAATGCTACGTGAATTTAAAGTTGAAGCTGAAGTAGGTCAACCACAAGTTGCTTATCGCGAAACTATTAGAAAAACCGTTGAACAAGAATACAAATATGCTAAACAATCAGGTGGTCGTGGTCAGTATGGACATGTATTCTTACGCCTTGAACCGCTTGAGCCAGGTAGTGGATATGAATTTGTTAATGATATCAAAGGTGGGGTAATTCCAAAAGAATACATTCCTGCGGTTGATAAAGGTGTTCAAGAAGCATTACAAAATGGTGTTTTAGCAGGTTATCCTGTAGAAGATGTTAAAGTAACTGTTTATGATGGAAGTTATCACGAAGTGGATTCATCTGAAATGGCATTTAAACTTGCTGCTTCTATGGGCTTTAAAGAAGGTGCTAGAAAAGCAGGCGCTGTGATCTTAGAGCCTATGATGAAAGTCGAAGTAGAAACTCCTGAAGATTACATGGGTGATGTTATTGGCGATCTTAACAAACGTCGTGGTCAAGTAAATAGCATGGATGAGCGTGGTGGAAATAAAATCATCACAGCATTTTGTCCTTTGGCTGAAATGTTTGGTTATTCAACTGATCTTAGAAGTCAAACTCAAGGTCGTGCGACTTATTCTATGGAATTTGATCACTATGATGAAGTTCCTAAAAATGTTGCGGATGAAATCATCAAAAAAAGAAACGGTTAAATTTTTAGCGGGATTTTTCCCGCTTTCTGTCCTCGTAGCTCAGCAGGATAGAGCGCAAAATTCCTAATTTTGAGGCCGTGAGTTCGAATCTCGCCGTGGACACCAAGTAGTAATTCATTAAGTAATATTAAGATACAAAATACACTATTTTAACAACTTTTCTACATTAAAATTTTTCATTATGATTGAAATTTTTTCTATTTTTTCTTATAATTCTGTAGCCATTTATGTAGCCAAAGTAAAAAAGCTAATTCTGGCTACAAAAATACTAAAAAAAGGTTTTTTTAATGCTAACTCAAAAAGATATAGACAATTTAGAAATAAAAGATAAAAGGTATATGATTAGCGTAGGAGAACCAAAAGAATTATATGTCCGAGTTAATCCAACAGGTAAAAAAGTTTTTTATTTAAGAGCTTCAAAATTTAAAAATTTTATAACAATAGGGGAATGCCAAAAAGGTGTTTTAAATGTTACAAATGCAAGAGAAAAGGCAAAAGAACTTTTAAAATTAATGTATGATGGAAAATTTATCGGCAAAAATGATAAGGTTATGACACTTGAAAAAGCAAATTTTCTTTATGTTGATATAAAATCTAAAAAATTAAATTCAGCTACAATCAAAAAAGAACAGTCAATTTTTAAAAAATATATTATTCCCACTTTGGGACAAAAAGATATAAATGAATTGAAAAAAGATGATTTTCTACCTATTTATGATTTAATGCAGAAAAAAGGAATATACGAAACAATAAAGAAAAATATATCTTTGCTATGTAGGATATTTGAGATTAGTAGACAAAGAGGTGACTTAAAAACAGATATAATACTTCAATTGAAAGATTTAAAGAAATTTTACAATGAAGCAAATCACAATAAAGTTAAACATTTTAAAGCTATAGTAGAAGAACAAGAAATAAAAAATATGTTAGAATGTATGAAAGAATATAAAAATCATCCACGGACAAATACAACTATAATTAATGCAATTTATTTTACGCTTTTAACAGCACAAAGAAGTAAAAATATTCGATTTGCTAAATGGAGTGATATTGACTTTGAAAACAATCTTTGGATTATAAAAGCAGATGAAATGAAAGTAAGATCTAATGGTGATAATATTATCCCTTTAAATAAATATGCTTTAAAGATACTAGATATGCAAAGAATTTTAAATGGAGATAAAAAGTATATTTTCGCTAATAATAATGGAACTATTAGCGAGAATTTTGCTGTAAGATTTTTTAAATTTTATAATTTAGAGCACACTATACATGGATATCGTTCTACTTTTAGAAGTGTTTATACTAATAAAAGCAATGAGTTAATTCAGCAAGGTATTAGTAAAGATATAGCAGAAATGATATTACATCATATAAGCGGTAATGAAATAGAAAGGGCTTACAACAGAGCCAAGGCAATTGATTTAAGAGTAAAACTTATGCAATGGTATGGAAATTACTTAAACTCTCTTTGTGAGTTTTGCTTTTAATGTCTTTTAGCTTTAAGCCATTTTTCTATTTCTTTTATTTCATATCTTATGGATTTTCCTATGCGAATGTAAGGTATTTTGCCATCTTGTCTTAACTTAAATAATGATGTTATACTAACTCCTAAATATTCGCTCAATTCTTTTTCTCTAAAATATTTTTTAACCATTTTCAACTCCTAATCTTTTATCTATAATTTCAAAAATAGTATCCTTGTAATAATTCCAAAGCCATTTCTGTTCTTCATCTTCTAAATCATCAACGCTTAAATTACGCCATTCTTTTATTGTTTTAGTATCACACCCTAAATTCATCATGGTTTTTGTAAAAGTCATAACATAGGTATCAACAACAACACTAAAGATATTTTTCATATCTCCTATACAATCCCTAAGATCTACATTTTCAAATATACAATTTTCAAATTCTGTTCTTAGAAAATTACAAAAATGAAAACTTGCTCCGCTGAAATCACAATCTATAAAAGATGCATTCTTACTTGAAATATCATTTAAATTAGCGTTTTTAAAACTAGCACCATTTATAAATGCATTATTAAAATCTAATTCACTTAAATTTATATTTTCCAAGTTTGCATTATTTAAAGAAATCCCTTCTAAAATACAATACTCAACTAATTCTTTTTCACTTTTCCTATCATTTTCGATAATGATAGTTTTATCTAATCTTTTTAAAACTCCCAATTTATCTCCTTAATATTTTTTTCCATTTTTCTTCGTATTCTTCATGATTTTGCCAATAAATAAGCTCTTTTTCTAATTTATTTAAAACAGCTTCAAACACTAAATTTTTACCTATTTTTTTGGCAAATAAACTCATTTCCCATTCTTTTATACAAAGAATTCTGTAATCCTTGGCTAGTATTTTCTAAGCTCTAGTAATTCTTTTTGACTAAGTTTTCTTTTAAAACTTAGTTCATTCTTGTGTTCTAAGTTGTATTGTAAGGCTTTAATTTTGTTTTCATATTTCTCCTTTTGTTGTTTAAGTTGTGATTTGTAGCCTATTTTTTAATGATGATTTAAAGAATTAAGCCTTAGATTTTCATCGCTTAGGGTTTTAATTCTAGCTTGTGTTTGTTCTCTTAAAAGCTTAGCTACTTTTTTGCGGTATTCTTTAGCTTTAGGGCTTTTAATAAAGAAGCCTAGCATATAAACACCTTCTAAAGTCCATTTGATTACTCTTTGTCTTCTACCTTTGGTTTGCTCATAATCGTAGAAATAGTGTATATTTTCTATGAGTTCATCAGCGTGTAAATTTTTGTAAGACATTATTGTAGTGTTATCCACTGCGTAGTTATATGCAACTTCTGTATTTAAAAAAATGTTTTTGGGGTTAAAGTTTGCATAATTACTCCTGCTTTTAATTTAAAAGCAAGAGTGTTTTGTAAGTTTAGTGTTGTTTTTTTACATTTTTATAAACTTTTCAAGCCTCATATAATGCAAAAACTAAGAAAAAGAAATAAATCAAGTATTTACATACCAAAAATAAACGCTAAGGTAAAGTATTTAATCACTAGCTTAAATGATGTATATTTTAATAGTGAGAGAATGGCAGATATTGAAACTTACATTAATAGCGATGATACGATTATAGAGCTATGGCAGAATGCAATTGATTTTTATAGCGGTAAAATCAATATGTTTAAGATTTTTCAACCGCTTTTCTTAGATGTTTTACTTGTGGGAACAAGTATAGCTAAGGTTACTTGGCATAAAGGAATGCCACGCATTGAAAGAGTAGATATTGATAGTATATTCTTTGATCCAAATGCATTAAATAGTGAAGATGTAGGTTATATAGTTAATGAAATTTACCTAACTTATAATCAAATCCATGAAAGACAAAAGCTAGGATTTTATAAAAACATAGAAATCCAAAAGCTTTTTGACGAAGATGATGAGTATAAAAAAGTGAAGCTTTATGATATTTATGAAAGAAAAAACGATGATGAGTGGGTGGTTTCTACCTTATTTGAAAATAATTTACTTAGAAATGAAGTTACTTTGCAAGATGGACAGCCTTTTGTCTGGGGTTCAATGCTACCACAACTTAAAAAGATAGATAACGAAAACTATGTAAGTGCTTATGGCGAGCCTATAATGGCTTCTGCTATGCCTTTGCAAGATGAAATTAATATAACTAGAAATCTTTTAATAGATGCAGTAAGAACTCATATCATGCCTAAAATAATGATGCCAAAATCAATGGGAGTAAGCAGAGAAGATATAGAAACCTTAGGAAAACCAATATATACAGACGATCCAAAGGGTGTGCAAATATTACCACCACCAAATGTAAATAGTGCGGGAATGAATTTACAGCTTTTAGAAAGCGAACTCACAGAAGTTACAGGAGTTAGTCCACAAAACAATGGAGCTCAAACTGCACAAAATGAAACAGCAACAGAAATTAGCATAAAAGCACAAGAAGGTGGAAGAAGAAGTGCTGATTATATAAGACAGTATAATGAAACCTTTATAGAGCCTTTATTTGATAGATTTGCAATGCTTGTTTTTAAGTATGGAGAAGATAGTTTTTTTAATGGTTTTCAAAGAGAGGATATACCTAGTTTTAGATTTAAAATTCAAACCGGCACAGGTGCCATGAATAAAGAAATTAGACGTGCAGGAATTCAAGCTAGTATGCAAGTTTTTTCACAATTATATCAAATGTATATGAGCATAGGCGATGCAAATTCTGCTTATGGGATTATAAATGCTAGCAAAGAACTTATTAAAGAATTATTACCAATTTTAGGTGTAAAGAATGTAAATAGTTTATTTGCTTTTGAAAACAATGAAGATATTAATCCGCAAATGCAAGGAGAAACTAATGCTTAATATTGAAATTAAAAGTGATATATCTAAAACCAAAGGAGGAAAGAAATTAATAGATTTTATCAAAGCAAAATATAGCGAATGTTTTTATATAGCAAAAAATAACGATGAGAAAGAGTTAAGGTTAAAAGCTTTAGATACTATGGCTTTTTTAGATGTAATAATTAACAAAATAAAGGATGAAGAAGATGGAAAATGATACTTTAAAAGATTTAATTAATGTTATAACAGATGATGATAAAGGACAAGTTGCTAATAATGGCGATGAACCTACGCAAGTAGCAGATAATGAACCTATGCAGGTTGCTAATGAGAACGAGCCTGATTATAAGGCGATGTTTGAAGCTTATAAAAGTGAAAATGACAACAAATTAAATGCTTTAATGAGTGAGCTTGAAGCTTTAAAAAATCCAAAAAAAGAGCCAAGCGAACAAGAATTACAAAGAGAGCAGTATTTAAAAGAATTAGGACTTGATGGACTTGATGAGAAATTAAAAAGGCTTGAAGAGCTTGATAAAAAGCAAAAAGACAAAGAAGAGCAAGATGCACTAATCGCTAAATACGCACAAGTAGAAAGCGAGTTAAGAAAAGCCTATCCTGATGCGGATTTAAAGGCTATGGCAGAACTTGCAACAAAATTAAATGGTTTAGGCGAAGGGAATATTGACAGCTGGAAAACCTTGCTTAATTTGGTCGGAAAATCAAATAATGCCAAAAAAGCTGAAGATTTATCAAGTGCAAATAATAATGTAAGAACTAGTGATTTTAACGATAAGTTAAAAAAAGGCGAAGTTAGCGAGATAGATCTAGGTAAAGAATTATTAAGTTTAGTATAAAGGAGAAATTATGGATTTTATAACAGCTTTAAAAGGTGGTACGGGATTAGGATCTAGCTTTGCAGATACTTTGATGAAAACAAGCAATTTCACTCCAAATTTAGCAAGTAGCAGTAGTGGTTTTTTAAATGGATTAAAAAATTCTTTTAGTAATTTTGGAGATTGGTTATTTAAAAGTTCTGATGCAAATAAAGTAACTAATTTTGATAGATTAGGAAATGTTTTAGGCGGTGCTGGTGCTTTATATGGTGCTTATAATCAGCAAAAGATGGCACAAAAGAATTATGAGCTACAAAAAGATGCTTATAACTTCAATAAGTATCTAGCTAATGAAGAATTAAATAGAAGAAAGAATATGGAAAATAAACTTCAAAATGTTTGGAGTAATTAAATAAATTTGGATTTAAGGAAGCCAAAGGGAAATTATAGCTCCCCTTTAAAAGGGGAAATCAAGTATTAATAAACCTTGACTATAATTATACAAAGTAGTATAATTATAACTATAATTTTGGTTAGCAATTTAATCACCTCCCAACTGGGCGGTAAATTAACGCTAAAGGGTGGCGACCCTTTGGCGTTGCACCCTTTTAAAATTATACACAAACTTCCTTAAATCCTTTATTTTAAAAGAAAGAATAAAGGAAACAAAATGGCATTTTATAACCCACAAAGAGTAGTATTTAACCCCGATACAGGCGTTATACAAAACGCAGGAAAAGTCGGTGGTGTCTTATATGACATCATGAGCAAAAGTTTTGATGATAAAGTTAAAGCTAATGAGTTTCAGCAAGAGCAAGATTTAAGAAAGCAACAAATGGAATTTAATCAGGCTATGCAAAATAATCAGCTTTTGCAAAATGAGAGAAACTTTGATTATCAAAAAGAAAGAGCAAATATAGCAGATCAGCAATGGCAAATGAACTACAATCAAAGAGCTAGACAATATGCCATGCAAAATGCTTTAAGACAGCAAGAAATAAATGCTAATAAGGCTTACAAGGATTTAAATTATCAAAAAGGATTATTAGAACTACAAAAATTGCAAAATGAGATAAATGCAAAACAAAAAGAGCAGGATTTATTAAATGGAGTTCTTAGTAATAGTCAAGGTTTCAATAGTCAAAACAATGCAAATTTACAAAACAATACAAGATATAAAGCAGACGCTCAGTTTTTAGATTTAGCAAATAATCAAGGTAAAACATATGATACAACCCATGGTTTTTGGAATGGAGCTATAGAGCGTGGTTTTGGTGGATGGGGAAGTCAAAGTACGGATTTAAATGATGCAAGTGATTTATTCTTAAAAAGAATGCAAAGTGATTTATTAAGGGGTGGTAAAAATGCTAAATGGAATTTAGAGAATATACAAGCCAATTTCCCTATTAATGGTTATACCATGGAAGCAAATAATCAAAGGGTAGCTCAAGCATTAGCAGGAGAATGGTTAGCAGAAGCTCCAAACTCTTTTAAAATGGAATTAGCAGAAAGACTAGGAAATGCCAAAACAAATATAGAAAAACAAAGTGCTATAGAAGACTATCAAAAGAATATGAATTTTTATAATAACTATGCCCCAAAGGTAAAAGCTTTTTATTGGGATGAAAAATACTCAAAACCTAGTAAAAATGCAGTAATTATAGATAATTCAACAACTAATCAAAATATACAAAACGATTTAGCCAAAAATATATTAGAAGTGCAAAATCAAAATACACCAAAATTACATAGCGTTAGTTTTAATGGAATTAATGCTCAAATATCAGAGCCTGATGCTAATGGTAATGTAATATTAGTTAATCAAGTAGGTAGAAAAATGCAAGTTAGCGTAGAAGAATTAAAAAAACAAGGATTAATACAATGAATATAAGAGAATTTTTATTAGAAAAACCACAAGAAAATAACATTATTTCATTTTTACAAGATGGAGTAAGTCAAAGTGAAAATCAAAATACAAGTGAATATTTATCAAATTTAAAAAATGAAGTAATAAATGATTTTTATAAAAATAAAGATAGATATGCTAAAGAATATGAAAAATATAATTTCAAAGACCAAAATTTAACAAATCCTATGGGTAATATTAGTGAATATAAAAGGGATTTATATGATTATAATAAAAATCCATCCATGAATGCTGATGATTTAAGTAATTATATTTTAGATAAGCAATCTAAATTTAATGCCTCTAAACCTATTTTTGCTGATGATAATGAAGTAGCAAGAAAAAGTAATCAGTTTATGAGAGATTTAGGCGATGAACTGCAAAAATCAGGGCGTGGAAGATTATTGCAAGATGATGATGGATCTTATTGGGTGCAAGATAATAACGGAAATTATTCAAAAGTGCAAGGTAGCACAATGGGTGATTTATATCGTGGATTAAGAGATAATGGTGCTAGTATGGCTTTAGGAACAGCAGGTGCCATTGGCGGCACAATGCTAGGTGGCGGAGTTGGTATGGTTGCAGGGGGTGCATTAGGTGCATCTTTAGGGGCAGGATATGATTACTACGGAAATACAAAAGATACAAATCAAGATATGAATTTAAAAGAAGCTCTTATGCTTATGGGTGAAAATGCTGGACTTTCTTTGATAGGAGACGCAGCTTTTGCAGGAGTTGCTAAAGGAGCAAGAGCTTTAAAAAATACCTATAATATGGCAAAAACAGGAGCACAAGCTGGTAAAGATATGATAGCATGGCAGTAAAAGGTGGTAATTTAAAAGAAAATATAGGGGATAAGCTTAGAAAAATAAGCCCTAGTATTTTAAATGATTTAGCTTCACAAGGTAGCGAAACTTCAAAAGCTTATGCAAGAGAGCTAATAGAAAGCGGAAATAGAAATTATGATGATATATTGCAAAAATCAAGAGCTATGCCTTTAGAAGTTAATCAAGGAAATGCATTAGTTGATGGAGTGGCAAGCAAAATAAAAGATTTCTCAAATACTGCAAAAAATGGCTTTGTAAAAAATACAGCAGACAGCGTAACTAATTCACTAAATAATATTAGTAAAAATATAGGCTCAAAAGAAGCAGCACTGAATCAACAAGATCTTATTAATCTTTCTTTTATGAATGATGATTTAGCTAATATGGCAAGAAGTGTTTTAGCAAATGACCCTAAAATGGCAAATAAGGTTGCAAACTCTTCACACTTACAAGATGAGGCTATATTAAAAGAGTTAAATTTAAATAATGCTTCTAAGGCTGATGAGCTTTATGCTTTAAGAGATGCTAGAGCAAAAAGAGCTTATGATGAATTTGGAAAAGGACTTGATAAACTAGATGAACTTAATCCAAATGGTGTAAAAGTAGATAAGCAAACCATAGATGATATAGTTTTAAACTCAAGTGTTTATAGTGAAAGCACACCAGCTATGATAAAAAATTTTATTCATGAAGCAAAAAGCGGTGCATTAGATGGTAAAAGCGTTAAAGAGATTTACGATAGAATTGATGCTATAGGCAATAAAATAAAAGAAAGCTCAAGTTACAACTATAAAGATTTTTTAAATAGCTTAAAAGACGCATTTTTAGAAAATATAGTAAAAAGTGCTGATAATCCCCAAGAAGCAAAAGAGATTTTAACCAAGATTAGAAAAGATTATGCAGATTTTAAAGTATATGATAAAAGTAAATTAGGAAAAAAACTAGAAGGAAGTGAAAAAGAGATATCAAAAGATATAGATAAAATACTTAATGAAACTAATCCAAAAAAGAATTATGAAGCTATAACAAAAGGACTTAATGATGATGAGATTAAAGTTTTAGATAATCAAATAATAACTAGAGCTTTAGAAAAAAATAAAGTAAATATAGGAGATGCCAATAATCCCAAATTTGCAGTAAATTATAAAGCGGTCATGGATAATTTTGAAAACTTTAAACCAAAAAGCAAATCAGGACAAGAGAAGATTGAAGTTTTAAAAACAATAGGTGATTTACGTACTAACTTTGAAACTGTAATAGATGGTATTTTAAATTCAAAAGCAAAAGAACTAGGACATGGAATAAGTACAAATTTCATAGAAAGAGCTAAAACAATGCTTGTTAATAATTTCACTGATTATATAGCTTTTTATTTTATGAGATTATGGGAAGTTGGCAAAAGAGCTGGAACAAGAATACAAATGCGAAGGGGGTTTAGCAATATAAATAATTTAAAAGATTTTGATAGATCGGCTAAAGAATTTATAGAAAGTATTAAAGATAAAACACTCAAAGAAGAAGCACAAGAAGCTTGTAAAGAATTTTATGATTTGATGTATGGTAAAAATCTTGAAGACATTAAACTTGAAATAACAAATGAGTTAGCATAGAAAGGAGAAAGAAATTTAAGTAGGTTACCAAATAATCCCCTAAAAAGGGGACAAGACTAATAAGCCTTGACAATAATTATACATAAGAGTATAATTATAACGATTATTTGGTGATATGTAATCATAAAAATCACCCACTTTCACGGGTAAAATTTAGCCATAGGGGGCTAGACCTACGGCTAACCCTTAGGGGTATTATATAAAAACCTTACTTAAACTTCTAAAACAAAATATGATAAATCTTTTATTTGGAAATGCAAAGCTTTATATAGCCTTAGCTTTAATGGCAATCTTAGCAGGATATTTTTATCTAAGACTTGATAGCACAAAGGTAAAATTAGAAAAAAGTCAAAGTGATTTAGATTTGGCTTTAAAAATAAATGAAAATAATCAAGAAAAATTAAAAGAATTAAATCAAATTCATAAAACAGAATTAAAGGCTTTAAATGAAGCAAACAATCAAAAAAATCAAGTACAAGAAAGGGTGCAATATGTTAAAGAATACATTTATAAAAGCAATGAAAATAATCTCACTAAGCTTTTTAACAATGTGGTTGATAGGCTGTGGGATGCAAACTCAACAAGTAGTAACCAAAATAGAAATTCAAAAAGTTAGAATTCCGCAAGAACTACTAACATTAAGCCCCCTTGAAAAGCCAATAGCAAAAAATGAACTTGATATTTTAAATGCTTATTCTATGCTTTTTTACAAATATAAACAGTGCGAAATTCAGATAAGCAAAATAAAGGAGCTAAATAATGAGTAATACAAATGTTGATTACAACAAAAGACTTGAAGCATTTAAAGAAATTTATCCGCAAATTTTAGAAATGAGTTTAGCAGAAAAATCTCCATTTGGAGAATTTAAAAAGCTTTTAGAACAATTTGGAAACGATAATGTTATAAGAAATGACCAGCAATTTCAAAGCTTAGCACAAGCGTTGGTAAGTGTTGGACAAACCATAGTAGCTCAAAGTCAAAATACAGCTTTATCCATGATTTTACAAGGCGATGAAAACGAGCTTAACGCTGAAAAAGCTTTACTTTTAAGAGCTCAAACAGAAACAGAAAAAGCAAAACCTGCATTAATAGCTAGACAAACTTCACAGATAGATGATAATTTAAGAATTGAAGCTGCAAAAGTTACACAGAGTGTTCAATTTGGATATTGTACTGGTGGTCTTGATATACCAGAAGAAATTATGAAGCTTGTTAAAGAAAAGATAGAAAATATAGAAAAGTCTTCATAATGCTTATAGATGAAAAAAGGCTTATGAGAAATTATACTCTTAAGCCTGCTTATCCATCAAACATAGGAGAATTAGATACACAAGAAGTATATAAACAATGGTTTACCTATGCTATGATAGGGGTAAATAAATATGTTGAGCTTTTACATAAACAACTTGTAAGAAAAGGTAGAAGTCAAATTCAAAATATAAACCATCCGCTATTTAAAAATTCGTATATAGTGAAAAAATATAACATTAAAAGTTCTAGCACTGCACCTTATAATAAGGAAAACTATAATGATTTAGGACTTAACCAATTTTTCGTAGGGCAAGATCCATACAAACCTTATCAAGGAGATCCTAGTAGTGAAAATGGAATATATCATGATATTTGCGAAATAAGAACTAATTATAATTTAGGAAGTATGCAGTATTATTATGGTTTTCCAAATAATTTAGCTCTTTTATTTGAAAAAGAAAAAGCTTGGAAATATAATGGAAAAGGATTTTTTTATATTGATGAAAAAATAAATTTCAAAGATATATTAAATAAGGCATTGGAAAATATAAATTATGACATGCTTACAAATGATATAGAAGTAGTTATTTTTTCTCAAACCATCCAAAAAAATAATGAATGGATATATCCTAGTATTGATGATATTAAAATACCAGAAATTAAAGTAGAAAATGTTGAATTTAAACCGACTTTTGGAAAACCTTATAAAAAATTATGCATTGATGTTGAAAAATTTTATAATGATTTTAAGGAGTTAAATGAGAGTATATTTAGAATTGAAAAAGTAGAAATAACCTATAATGTATATGAGAAAGCACAAAAAACTAGAGAGAGTGATCCGAGTAAAATATATTATACTTTAACAAGCAAAAAGATATCTTTTTTTGAAGTATTTAACTCAATAAAAGAAAATTATAAATGCAAATATGCAACTCCTTTATGTTTTTATAATAGTTTTAATTTAGTTTGTTATGAAGAGCCTTATATAGCTTATTCATATCCAAGTAATAAAAGCTTTGGAAAAAAAGATACAAGTGTTACGCCAAGCGTATATCCACTATATAGAAAAAGTTCAAATTTGCCTTATGGGCGTAGAGATAGATGGTTTGCATTATGGGATAGTTTTTATTATCTTTATGTATATGAAAAATCAAATAAAGGAATTTTAAGCTTTTTGGCACCTATTGTTACTATTATTTTGGCTGTAGCTACTTGGTGGATTGGCGGACAAGGTGCATGGCTAGGAACATTGATAGGAGTGAGTGAGAATGTAGCTGCGGGTATCACACTAGGAATTAGCTTAGGTTTAGCCGTGGGTTCACTTACTGGAAATAAATTATTTTCAATTCTTAATGCTGTTTGGGGTTTGGTTAATTTTTTAGGTGCTTGGGGTGCTAATAATTGGAATTTAGCTGCAGATTTTACAAAAAATACAGCACAAGCAGCACAAGAAATGTCAACTTTTGGATCAACTTTAAATATTGTTGGAAATTTACTAAGCGGAGCTAGTAAGATTTTTGATGTGGTACAAAGCATTACAGCTAATACCCCTGATATGATAAATGAGCAAAGCGATGTTTCTGATAATGAAGGCGGAAATGGAAGTGAAGCTGAAGAATTAGCAAAAGATGCAATTAATCCAACTTTATGGTATAATTTTGAAACTGCAGATATATTAAATGAAAAAATAGAAAAGAAAGAAAAACCTATTTTTATATTTTAATTTTTGTAGCCATTTTGTAGCCAAATTAAATTTTAAATATTTAAAATTTATATTTTATGGTATTTTATAGTTATTATTAGGTGTTCGCCATGGACACCATTTTATGGGGTGTTATTTATGATAAAAATTGCTTTTTTTATAGCTTTTGTAATTTCTTTTTTGGCAGCACAAAGCCCATTAAATTTTAAAGAAGATAGCAATATAACAAAAGAACAAAATATATTTAAAGAACAACCTCCAAAACGCATTAAAATTCCAACTCATTAAAATATGATTACGCTAGCGCAATTATCACAAGGATATCGTTATAATAGTGATTCTTTAATTTTAGCTGATTTTATTTTAAAACAAGGAATTAAAGGCGCTGTTTTTGATGTAGGTGCGGGCTGTGGTATCATAGGTATTTTACTTAAAAAAAATATTGCAAATTTAAGTTTATCTTTGATTGATATTCAAAAAGAAAATATAAAATTGATTGAAAAAAATTTAAAATCCAACCAAATACAAGGCGATATTTTTCATGATGATTTCAATCAATTTCAAAGCATAAAAAAATTTGACTCCATAGTTTGCAATCCTCCATTTTATAGACAAGGAGCTTACAAGAGTGAAGATCAGCATAAAGCTATAAGTAAATTTCAGGAATTTTTACCCTTGCATAGCTTTTTAACTAAAGCAAATTCTATGCTTAAGCCAAATGGTACTTTGTATTTTTGCTATGAAGCTTTAGCTTTAGATGAAATTTGTTTTATTTTAAAAGATATGAAAATAAAAATAACAAAGCTTTGCTTTGTACATACACATCAAAACAAAAAAGCAAGACTTGTTTTGATACAGGTAAAAAAAGGTTCAAAATCGCCTTGTGAGATTTTACCTCCTTTTTTTGTATATGAAAATGAAATTTTAAGCAAACAAATGCAAGAAATTCACTTAAGATTTAGGTTAAAAAGTTATGATATTTGATAAAAATTTTTCTTATGCTTTTGATGAAAATGCTTGTGAGAAATGCGGTGGAAAGTGTTGCACTGGAGAAAGTGGTAATATTTTTGTAAACAAGGAAGAATTAGAAGCATTAAGAAAGCATTTAAATTTAGAAAGCAAAGAATTTGCTGAAAAATACTTGAGAAAAGTGGGTTTTAAAATGAGTTTTAAGGAAGTCGAATTTGAAGATGGCTTTGCTTGCATTTTTTTTGATACTCAAAAAAGAAATTGCAGTATCTACGATTTTCGTCCAAAACAATGCAGAACTTTTCCATTTTGGGAATATTTTAAAACACATCAAAAGGAATTAGAAAAAGAATGTATAGGTATTTGTTATTTGTCTTAGCAGCCTTTTTTTTGGCAGCTTGTGGAAGTTCAAAAATCAATGTTGTTTATTCTGATTATACAAAATATAAAAGCAATGATTTTGATTTAAGGGTTATGAAGGCTTATAATTATGAGTATTATAAACAATACAAAAAAGCCAGAGATGAATTTTTAAGTCTTTATCAAGATTACAATAATACTCATTTTTTAGAAAATGCATTTTTGCTTACTTTAGCAAACAATCTTGATAAGCAAGTAGAGTTAAATAATCTAGCAAAGTCTTATTTAAATGAAAATAATAACCTTAAGCGACTTAGTGCTCTTTATGCTTTAAATTCAAATGATATCAATAATGCTCAAAAACTTATGAAAGAACTTTTGGCAAAAAAGGATAGTGATCCTAGAAATTTAGAGCTTTATGGTGATATTTTGGTTAAAAAAAATGATTTAAAAAATGCCACAAAGTACTATAGATCTGCTTACAATCAAGTGCAAAATGAAGAAATTTTATTTAAACTCATAGGAATTTATGCGATTTTAAATGATACTTTAAATATTAAAAATGTTTTAGAATTTTCAAGAAAAACCAATGGTTGCACTCTCAAAACTTGCGTTTTGCTTGCTAAAATTTATTTTGATGAAAAAAATATCGAAGCTTTAAAAAGTGTGTATAAAGAGCTTTATCAACTTACCAAAAATAAAAGTTTTGCATTGGCTTTAGTAGAGCTTTTAAATTCTCAAGGCAAAACAGAAGAAGCTTTAAAAATTTCTTTGCAGTATGATTTAGATGATGATATTAAACTTGCTTTGTATCAGAATTTAAAACGCTTTGATGATGCTAAAAAAATGAGTTTAGCTCTTTATCACAAAACAAAAAATAAAGAATATCTTCTACGAGCGGCAGTTTTTGAATTTGAAGCTGCAAATGAAGCTAAAAAAATCACTCCAAAAGTTATTGATTCTGTAAAAGAAAAATTCGAACAGGCTATCGATAAAAATAGCAATGCTTTGTATTTAAACTACTATGGATATTTGCTCATAGATTACGATTTAGATGTTAAAAAAGGCATAGAGCTTGTGAAACTTGCCTTAGAAAAAGATCCACAGAATTTGTATTATTTAGATTCTTTAGCTTGGGGGTATTATAAACTAGGCGATTGTAAGCAAGCATGGGAAATTTTAAAACAAACACTAAAAGATAAAGAATTTGCAAATTCTGATGAGAGCAAAGCTCATATAAAAGCGATAAAGGCGTGTATAAAACCATGATATTGGATAAAATTTTTGAAAAAACAAAAGAAGATTTAAAAGAACGCAAACTAAAACTTCCTTATGATATGTTAGGGCGTTCTTTAGCTTCAAATCCTTTCTTTCCAAAAGATGTGATTAAGGCTTTAAAAAGAGTAGAAAAAGAAGTTAAAATCATAGCAGAAGTAAAAAAAGCAAGTCCCAGCAAGGGAGTCATTAGAGAAGACTTTGATCCTTTAAGTATTGCTTTAAATTATGAGAAAAACAAAGCTGCGGCGATTTCTGTTTTGACTGAGCCACATTTTTTTAAAGGTTCTTTAGAATACTTAAGTCTTATACGCCGTTATACGCAAATTCCTTTACTTAGAAAAGATTTTATCTTTGATGAGTATCAAATTTTAGAAGCTTTGGTTTATGGGGCGGATTTTGTATTGTTAATCGCTAAAATGCTAAGCATGAAAGAGCTTAAAAAACTGCTTGAGTTTGCAAGACATTTAGGTCTTGAGGCTTTGGTTGAAATTCACGATAAAGAGGATTTGAGTAAGGCAATTTTTGCTGGAGCGGATATCATTGGTATCAATCATCGTAATTTAGAGGATTTTACTATGGATATGAGTTTGTGTGAAAAACTTATCCCACAGATCCCAAATTCAAAAATCATCATCGCAGAAAGTGGTTTAGAAAATAAAAAATTTTTAGAGCATTTGCAAAATTTAGGCGTTGATGCTTTTTTAATCGGCGAATATTTTATGCGCGAAAAAGATGAAGGAAAGGCTTTAAAAGCTTTGCTTTAAGGAGGGAAAATGCAATATTTGTATGCGCCATGGCGGAGTGAGTATTTTGAAAAAGAAAAAACTGTTTGTCCATTTTGTGATTGTACTAATAAGATCAAAAGCGATAAAGAATTAGGTGTGATTTTTAGAGCAAAGCATTGTTTTGGAGTGATGAACCGCTATCCTTATTCTGCGGGGCATTTTATGGTGATTCCTTATGTACATGAAGAGCATATAGAAAATTTAAGCGATGAAATTTGGCAAGAAATGAGCCATTTTGTGCGTTTGGGGGTAAAAATTTTAAAAGAGCAAATTCGTGCAAATGGGGTGAATATCGGTATGAATTTAAGCAAAGATGCAGGAGCTGGCATAGCTTTTCATTGTCATTATCATCTAGTGCCACGCTGGGCAGGAGATACAAATTTTATCACAACCATAGGAGAAACTAGGGTTTGTGGTACTAATATAGAGCAAGTTTATCAAAAACTTGTTTTGGCCTTTAAAAATGCTCAGTGAAGTTGAATTTGCAGAGTTTCAAAAAGAAAATTTCTCTCTTTTAATTGATGCAAGAAGCCCTAGAGAATTTTTGCATTCTCGCTTAATAGGAGCTTTAAATTTTTATGCACTTAACGATGAAGAATATCAAGAAATAGGAACAATTTATAAGAAGAATCAAGCTTTAGCCAAGGCTAGGGGTGCGAGTTATATTTGCCAAAATACCGCTAAACATATATTAGAAATCACCCAAAATTTTCGCATAGGAGAAAAGGTGGGGATTTATTGTTCTCGTGGGGGTTTGCGTTCAAAATCTATCGCAGTGATTTTAAGTGAGCTTGGTTTTAGAGTGGTGCGTTTAAAAGGTGGCTTTAAAGCTTATAGAACTTTTGTAACGCGTTATTTTGAAAATGAAATAAATTTTGATTTTTTTGCTCTTTGCGGCAATACAGGATGTGGAAAAACAGAGCTCTTAGAACAACTCCCACAAGCTATAAATTTGGAAAAAATGGCAAATCATTTAGGCTCATCTTTTGGCGATATTTTAGGAAAACAACCTACGCAAAAAGCTTTTGAAGCAGAACTTTTTCACAATATGCAAAATTTAGAAAATTTTGCTTTCATAGAAAGTGAAAGTCGCAAAATAGGGGATATCATCTTACCTTTGAAATTTTATAAAAAAATGCAAAAGGCTTTTAAAATTTATTGTTTTTGTTCTTTGGAAAATCGCGTTAAAAGAATACAAAAAATTTATCAAGAAAAAATGTCTCCTTTAAAATTTCAACAATGTGTGCAAAAAATCAGCCCTTATATCAGCTTAAATTTACGCCAAGATTTGCTTCAAAGTTATGAGAAAAAAGAATGGCAAAAGCTTATTGCTATGCTTTTGGAGTATTATGATAAAACTTATAAAAAACCAGATAAGATTGATTTTGAGTTAAATACCGATGATATTTTAAAAGCTAAAGAAGAGCTTTTAGATCATTTTAAAGTGCAATTGCTTTTTTAATATTAGATAATTTTATTAAATAATCAAATTTTTCTTCATCATCTTGTAATAATCCTTTTTTATCTTTGTTGTTTTTTAGTTTGGCCCAAATTTTTATTTTAATGCTAGTAAATTTGAATTATAGAGAAGTAAAATATTTTTTAAATCCCTATTTATAGTAATTTAAAATAAAAAAATAAACTTTTATAAAAAAATATATAAAATATTTCTTAAATTTATATTTTTTAAATCATTTTAAATATAATTATCTTGTAATTATATTTTGCAAGAAAGGGTAGGTAAGCGAATGCGATAAATTCAAGTTTTATTGTATTGTGCACTTTGCTAGTTTTGCTTATGACTCCAGCTTTGGCAATGTTTTATTTGGGTATGGTAAGAAGTAAAAATACACTCAATACCATAATGAATTGCTTTATTGTTTTTGGTGTCATTACTTTACAATGGGTAGTGCTTGGATTTAGCCTTTCTTTTGGTAAAGATGAAGGACTTTGGCTTGTAGGAAATTTCGAGAATTTTCTCTTAGAGGGTATTAGCGGATACAATGCTTCAGGTGTTCTAAATATTCTTTTTGTGCTTTTTCAATGATGTTTGTACTTATTGCATCTGCCATCATAACAGGCTCTTTGGTAGGAAGAATTAAACCGGGTGTTTTGGTGATATTTTTGCTTTTTTGGAGTACTTTATTTTATGATGTGTTAGCACATATGATTTGGAGTAGCGAGGGGTTTTGCTTAAAAGAGGAAGTCTTGATTTTACTGGGGGTGGTGTTGTCCATATTGGCTCTGGGGTTGCTGGACTTGTAGGAGCTTTGATGGTGGGTGCTGGAAAAAGCGATGATGAGGATAAAAACGCGCATTCTATTCTTATGCTTTCTTAGGTGCGATTTTGCTTTTTATCTTGAGTAGTGCTTGAGTGGCTCATCCATAAAAAACCGACTATTTTAGGTGGACTTAGTGGGCTTGTAGGGATTACTTCAGCTTGCGTTTATGTAGATATTTATGCTTCTCTTGTTATTGATTCTTTGGATGCTTTTTCTTTGCACGGAATCGGAGGTGTTTGAGAGGAATTGCTACAGGGCTTTTTGCAAGTGCTAAAGTAAATCCTAATGTGATTGCCTAAAATGCACTTGGCGAGATTTTTTATCAGTGGAAGTTTAGAGCTTTTAAAAGAGCAAATTCTTGCTATTATGATTTGTATGTTTTTTAAGCTCTCATAAGCTTTGTTATTTTTAAGATCATTTCTTATTTTGCAGACTTAAGAGTGAAAGAAGAAGTAGAACAAAAAGGCTTAGATGTGAGTTTGCACGGAGAAAAAGCTTATACTTTGGCTTAGTCAGCTAAATTTTTACCAAAAAGTCCTTGTTAATCTTTAAAAAAATGATAGACAAGGGTCTCAAATTCATTCTTGGTTAAGATCAGATAAATACTTTAAAATAAATTCCATAAATTCATCACTATCATTAGAGCAACTTATCAAATCATAATCACATTTTGCTAAATGTTTATACTCCATACCTAGTTCAAAAATCGTTTCAGAACAATCTATACAAAAAGAAATAGGATAAATCAAAGCTTTATCGTTTAAATTTGCCAAAATATCGCTTGTATTTGGTTCAAGCCATTTTACAGGGCCTAGTTTGGACTGATAAGCTAAAATAAATTCATCAAAATGATCTTTTAATTTTTCTTTTAAAATTTCTACATGATTATTTACATGCTTTTCGTATAAATCACCCTTATCAATAATGCTTTGTGGTAAAGAATGCGCTGAAAAAATCAAAATTTTGGCATCAAATTTATTTTTTTTAGCCAAAATGTGCGAAATTATCATCTCATTATAAAGTTCATTTTTGTAAAAAATATCTATAGTTTTTACTTTTGCTTGAATTTTTTGCTTTGAAATTTCATTTTGCAGAACTTCTAAAGATGAAGTTACTGTGGTACAAGAATGGTGCGGATAAAGTGGAAAAAGAATGATTTCATCATTTTCATTTAAAGTGTATTTTTGCAAAATTTCTGTGGCAAAAGGAGGCACATAAAGATTTACAAAATCAAATTTAAATTCATCTTGTTTTAAATTAAGCTTGTTACATAGGCTTTGAGTAAGTTCGTTTAAAGGAGATTTTCCGCCCATTTTTTTATAGTTTTCTTGCATAGCTTTAACGCGAGCCTTTGTTATAATCCACGCTACAAATTTTCTTAAAAATCGATTTTTGATTCCTAAAATATAAGGATCATTAAACATATTTTTTAAAAAAACTTCACAATCTTGTAAATTTGTAGCTCCGCCCATATTTAAAAATAAAACTAATTTCACGCAAACCTTTCTAAAATTTCTTGAACTTTGTAAGCATCGCTTGTGCTAGCTAGATGATTGGGTTGATTATCGATAAGTTTTAACAAAGCTTCGTGTTCTGAAAAAAGTGGACTTTGTTGAGTAAGTTCTATAAAATTTCCATCTTTTAATAAGGAAAAATCATTTAAATTGGCTTCATAAAAATGATTTTTAGTAATAAGATGAATTTTTCTTAGTTTTTGTGTACTATTCCAACTTTGATGTATACTAGCAATACATTTTTCAAGCTCACATAGAATAATGCTTTCACTTTCTCTTGTTTGATCTTGGGTATATTTTTTAAGCAAATTGGTTTTTGTTATTTCTTGCTTACTTAAAAAACAAAGCAAATCAAGATCATGTACAGCCAAATCTTGTAAAATCCCTACATCGCTGATTCTTTGCGGGTAGGGTGAAAATCTTTGTATGTTAATGCTGATAATTTCTTCATTTTCAAGCTCTTTTTTTAGGGCTAAAACCGCAGGATTAAATCTTTCACAAAAACCTACGCCTACTTTTATGCTGTATTCTTTAGCTAAATTTGAAATTTCGTCTATTTCTTTTAAATTTAGAGCTAAAGGCTTTTCGATTAAAACGCATTTGCATTGTTTAAAAACTTTTTTTGCTATTGCTAAATGTGAATTTGTAGGTGTTGCTATGATGATAATATCATTATTTTGATTTAAAAATTTATTCAAATCATCATAAAAAATATCATAAAAAATATTTAGATTTGGATTTTTGCAAAGATCAAAAAGTGCATTAAGCTTAAAATGAGAATTTTTGCTAAGTTCATTTAAGTGGTTTTGCCCCATTTTTCCAAGGCCTATGATACCTATTTTCATGGAATTAATCTTTAAAAATACAAATAACTTGCTCTTGTTCTTCTTCACTTAAAAAAGGTGAAAAAGGCAAAGATAAGATGTGTTTGCTTGCATATTCTGAATTTTTAAGTTCTAAATTTGAAAACTCACTAAAGCAAGGTTGTTTATGCAAAGGGGTTGGATAGTGTATAGCATAAGGTATATTAGCTTTTTCAAATTTTTGCAATACACTAGCTCTATCTTCAACTAAAACGCTGTATTGTGCATAAGCGCTAAAAGCATTTGGATCAATTTGCGGAATTTGGCAGTTTTTTAAATTTGCATTGTAAATTTGTGCTAATTTTTGTCTTTTGTCTAATTCTTTTTCTAGGTATTTTAACTTAACATTTAAAATCGCCGCTTGCAAGGTGTCAAGGCGTCCATTTATACCTATAAATTCATGTTTATAACGCTGAGTTTGTCCGTGATTGAGTAAAATTCTTATTTTTTTAGCAATTTCATCATCATGGCAAAAAATAGCCCCGCCATCACCATAAGCTCCCAAAGGTTTTGAAGGAAAAAAGCTCGTACATGAAATTTTAGCTATAGAGCAGGATTTTTCTCCTTTGAAACTTGCGCCAAAACTTTGTGCACCATCTTCGATCAAAGTGATATTTTTATCTTTTAAAATTTCTTCTAAAGCCCTTAAATCACTCATTTGTCCAAACATGCTTACTGCTATAACAGCTTTAGTTTTTGGGGTTATTGCTTTTTGCACTGCTTCAAAATCAAGATTGTAATTTGATAAATTTATATCTACAAAAACAGGTTTTGCACCTATTAAAGCCACAACTTCAGCTGTTGCTATGAAAGTAAAACTAGGCACTATAACTTCATCATCTTTGCTAATATCTAAGGCTCTTAAGGCAAGATATAAAGCACTGGTTCCACTTGAGCAACCTATAGCGTGTTTAACACCTAAAAAATGAGCTAAATTTTGCTCAAATTCGTTAAGTTTTGCACCGCCTATGAAAGAAGAGCTTGATAAAATGCTTTCAATTTCAGCATCGATTTCATTTTTGTATGCGAGATATTGGGCTTGAAGATTGATAAAATTCATAAAAAACCTTAGAGAAATAAAATTAAATAAAAATGTTTATTGTATTTTAGTTTTACTTAATTTAAAGTAATTTTGGTATGATATGTTTTTATAAAAATTTCTTTAGGAAAATTCATGGATATTAGAAAAGCTTATTTGGATTTTTTTGCATCAAAAGGACATGAGGTAACCCCGTCAAGTCCTTTAGTTCCTGATGATGCAACTTTACTTTTTACCAATGCGGGCATGGTGCCTTTTAAAAGTATATTTACAGGAGAAATTCCACGCCCAAACCCTCCACGCAAAACAAGCTGTCAAACTTGTATAAGAGCAGGTGGAAAGCACAATGACTTAGATAATGTTGGCTATACCGCACGCCATCATACTTTTTTTGAAATGCTTGGGAATTTTAGCTTTGGGGATTATTTTAAAGAACAAGCCATAGCTTATGCTTGGGAATTTGTAACTGAAGTTTTAAAACTACCTAAAGATAGACTTTATGTAACCGTGCATGAAAACGATGGTGAAGCTTTTAATCTATGGCAAAAACACATTCAAAAAGAAAGAATTTACAAATTCGGCGATAAAGATAACTTCTGGCAAATGGGCGATACTGGTCCTTGTGGTCCTTGTAGTGAGATTTTTTATGACCAAGGAGAAGAGCATTTTAACTCAAGCGAAGATTATATGGGTGGAGATGGAGATAGATTTTTAGAAATCTGGAATCTTGTTTTTATGCAATATGAAAGAAGCGCTGATGGAGTGCTTAGCCCACTGCCAAAGCCAAGCATTGATACAGGAATGGGGCTTGAAAGAGTAACAGCAATTAAAGAAGGTAAATTTAGCAATTTTGATAGCTCACTTTTTATGCCAATCATCAATGAAATTTCAAAACTTTGTAATAAAACTTATATTTATGAAAGCGGAGCAAGTTTTAGAGTAATAGCTGATCATATAAGATCAAGTGTATTTTTGCTTGCGCAAGGGGTAAGTTTTGATAAAGAAGGTAGAGGCTATGTTTTGCGTCGTATTTTGCGTCGTGCTTTAAGACATGGATATTTGCTAGGTTTTAAACAAGCTTTTATGTATAAACTAGTTGATGTTGTGTGCGATTTAATGGGCGGACATTATACCTATCTTAATGAGAAAAAAGACTTTATAAAAGAACAAATTCGCCTTGAAGAAGAAAGATTTTTAAGCACTATAGAAAATGGGATTGAAATTTTTAATGAAGAGCTTAAAAACACTAAAGAAATTTTTAGCGGAGAAGTAGCCTTTAAGCTTTATGATACTTATGGTTTTCCGCTTGATTTAACAGCTGATATGCTAAGAGAAAAAAACCTTAAAGTTGATGAAGAAAAATTTGAACTTTTAATGAATGAGCAAAAAGCACGCGCTAAGGCTTCTTGGAAAGGAAGTGGAGATAAAACTGCAAGCGGAGATTTTAAAAACTTGCTTGAAAAATTTGGAGAAAATCATTTCGTAGGTTATGAAAAAGCAGAATGCGAAAGTAAAATTTTAGCCCTTTTAGATGAAGAATTTAAAGAAGTTTCTACTCTTAAAGATGCGGGTTGGGTGATGCTTGAAAACACACCTTTTTATGCAACAAGTGGAGGGCAAAGTGCTGATAGTGGATTTATAGCTAAGCGTGAAGTTTTAGATACGCAAAAGTTTTTTAATCTCAATCTTAGCTTTATAAAAGCAGGCGAAGAACTAAAAGTTGGCGATATAGTTCATGCAAGAATCGATACAGAAAAAAGAGAACAAATCGCACGCCACCACTCAGCTACTCATCTTTTACATCATGCTTTAAGAGAAATTTTAGGTTCTCATGTAAGCCAAGCAGGATCTTTAGTTGAAAGCAATAAACTAAGATTTGATTTTACTCATCATAAAGCTTTAAGCAAAGAAGAGCTAGAAAGCATTGAAAAAAGAGTCAATGAAATGATTATAAATTCAAGTGAAGCTATTTTAGAAAATATGCCTTTAGAAGAAGCTAAAAAAAGCGGCGCTATAGCATTGTTTAATGAAAAATACCAAGGTAATGTGCGTGTTTTAACTCTAGGTGAAAGCAAAGAACTTTGCGGGGGAACTCATGTTAAAAATACTGCTCAAATAGGAAGTTTTTACATAGTTAAAGAAAGTGGTGTGAGTGCTGGGGTTAGACGCATTGAAGCTGTGGTTTCTAAAGCGGCTTTAGAATTTGTAAAAAACCAACTTGAAGAACTTTCTAAAGCAAAAGATGAGCTTAAAAATAATGATATTTTAAGTGGGGTTAAAAAGCTTAAAAATGAAATTTTAAGTTTAAAAAATGAGCTTAAAAACTCAAGTAAAACAGAGCTTGATTCTAGAAATATCCAAGGTGTTGAAATTTGCGTAAAACGCGTAGATAATGGCGATATTAAAGCTATGATTGATGATTTTAAAAACAAATTTGCTAAAGCGGTGATTTTACTTATCCAAGTAAAAGATGAAAAAATCACTTTAGCAGCTGGTGTTAAAGATGCACCTTTAAAAGCAGGAGCTTTGGTTAAAGAAGCGGCGCAAATTTTAGGTGGAAATGGTGGCGGAAGAGATGATTTTGCTACTGCAGGTGGAAAAGATTTAAGCAAAATCAATGAAGCTTTAAAACAAAGCTTAGAAACAATAGAAAAAGCACTTTAATGTTAATTCTTGCTTCAAGTTCCATTTCAAGAGCTAACTTGCTTAAAACCGCAAAGATTGATTTTAGGCAAGTTAGTTTTGATTATGATGAAAATTTAAATAAAAATATTTCACCTTTTTTATATGTTCAAAAAATAGTTCTTGAAAAAGAAAGACAATTTTTAAGTACTTTAGGCAAAGATTTTCAAAACCAAAATTTGCTTTTTGCAGATAGTATAGTTTGTATAGATGAAAAAATTCTTACCAAAGCAAAGGATAAAAAAGAAGCTTATGAAATGCTTGCCTTGCAAAATGGAAAGTATGCAAGTATTTTATCGGCTTTTTTGCTTGTAAAACCTGAAAAAAGAGTTTTTTCTCTTTCAAAAACTACGCTTTATTTTAAAAATTTTGATGAAAATGCTTTAAGACATTATGTAGAAAATGATCTTTATAAAGGCAAGGCGGGTTGTATTATGTGTGAGGGTTTTCATCAAAATTTCATCACCCAACAAGTAGGAAATCTAAGCACTGCTTTAGGGCTTGATATCCAAACTTTAAAGGCTTATTTATGAAAATATTAAAATATATTTTTTCATTTTTTACTCTTTTGTTTATAGCTGGATTTATTTATGTGGCTTATCTTTTCACAAGTGCTGATACTGAGGGTTATACTTTTAAAGAATATAAACCTCCTCTTACAACACAAATTTACGATAGAAATGGCAAGCTTGTGGCTAATATTTTTGAACAGCATCGTTTTTACGCTCCTTATGAAGAGCTTCCTCCACGCCTTATAGAAGCTTTGGTTGCTATAGAAGATACAAGCTTTTTTGAACATAATGGAGTTAATATCGATGCCATTTTTAGAGCTGCTGTAAAAATCATAAAAAGCGGTGGAAAAACCATGGAAGGAGCTTCCACTCTTACCCAGCAATTTATTAAAAACACAGAATTAACCCCAGAAAGAACTATTACGCGTAAAATTCGCGAAGCTTTGCTTGCTTATAAAATGGAAACCATTTTAACTAAAGAGCAAATTTTAGAAAGGTATTTAAATTTTATCTTTTTTGGACATGGGTATTATGGAGTAAAAACCGCAGCTTTGGGGTATTTTCATAAAAATTTAAATGAATTAAGCCTTAAAGAGATTGCTATGCTAGTGGGTATGCCAAAAGCACCTAGCAGTTATGATCCTACAAAGCATTTAGATCTTTCCATCTCAAGAGCTAATAATGTTATTTCAAGAATGTATAATCTAGGCTGGATTTCAAAAACAGATTATGATACAGCCATCAAAGAAATTCCGCAAGTTTATGATGATACGCTTACTCAAAATGCTGCTCCTTATGTCGTAGATGAAGTGATTAAACAATTAAGTCCTAGCATTAAAGACTTAAAAACAGGTGGATATAAAATCATTTTAAATATAGACCTAGATGTTCAAAATATGGCGCAAAATGCTTTGAAATTTGGTTATGATGAGATAGTAAAACGCGATAAAGATGCAAATTTAAGCACTTTAAACGGAGCTATGGTTGTGGTAAATCATCAAAGTGGCGATGTTTTAGCTTTGGTAGGTGGGGTTGATTATGAAAAAAGTAATTATAACCGTGCTACTCAAAGTATGCGTCAACCTGGAAGCTCTTTTAAACCTTTTGTGTATCAAGTGGCGATTAATTTAGGATATTCGCCTATGAGTGAAATTGCTGATATTTCTAGAATTTTTGAAGGTGGAGCGGGTAATAATGAGGATTGGAAACCTAAAAATGAAGGGGGTAAATTTTTAGGTTTAATTACCTTAAAAGAAGCTTTAACAAGATCAAGAAATTTAGCTACCATTAATCTCGCACTTGATATGGGGCTTGATGTTCTTTACTCTAAACTAATGGAATTTGGATTTAAAGATATACCGCCTAATTTATCAATCGTATTGGGAAGTTTTGGTATTTCTCCTTTGGAGTATTCGAAATTTTATACCATGTTTGGGAACTATGGTATAATTAAAGATCCTCAAATTATCAGACAAGTTCAGGATAAAACCGGTAAAACCATCATGGAATTTAACTCAAATGAGCGTAAAGTCAGCAATGAAGCGCAAAGTTTTCTGGTTTTAGATATGATGAGAAATGTTGTTGAAAAAGGCACAGGACGTAATGCAAGAGTAAAAGATATAGAAATAGCAGGAAAAACAGGAACAACGAATAAAAGTGTTGATGCTTGGTTTTGTGGACTTACGCCTGAAATAGAAGCAATCATTTGGTATGGAAATGATAATAACAAGCCTATGCGTTATACAGAAGGTGGGGCTAGAACAGCTGCTCCTGTGTTTAGAGAATTTTTAACTCAATATATAGAAAAATTCCCTGATACAACTAGAAAATTTAGCATTCCTAATGGGGTTTATCGTGGAAATTATAAAGGAGAAAGTGCTTATTATACCACCAAATCACCATTACCAAAAGCAAATATGAAATTTAATGAAAGCGAGATTATATTTTGAAAGTAGAAAGATCTACTTTCAAAATGATTAAGCTTTTTTGATGATTATTTCATCATCTTTTGCATCAATGATAATGCTATCATTTTCATGAAGTTCATCAGCAAGTATCATATCGCTTAATTTATCTTCTATAAGATCATAAATAGCTCTTCTTAAAGGTCTAGCACCAAAATCAGGGTCAAAACCATCTTTAGCGATTAAAAGAGCTGCATTTTCGCTTAAACTCGCTTTTATCCCCTTGTTTTCTAAGCTCATTTGTAAATCTTTAAATAAAAGCTTAACTATTTCATAAGCTTCATCTTTTCCAAGTGGATTAAAGGTGATAATATCATCTAAGCGGTTTAAAAACTCAGGTTTAAAGAAAATTTTTAACTCATTTTTTACCGCATCTTCTTGTTCTTTTCCACTTAAATTCATAATAGCACTTGAGGCGATATTAGAAGTTAAAATGATAATGGTATTTTTAAAATCCACTGTTACACCTTTGCTATCGGTTGCTCTACCATCATCTAAAATCCCTAAAAGCACATTAAATACATCTTTATGTGCTTTTTCAACTTCATCAAACAAAAGCACGCTATAAGGTTTTCTTCGTACAGCTTCAGTAAGCTCTCCACCTTCTTCATGTCCTATGTATCCTGGAGGCGCACCTAAGAGTCTTGAAACACTATGTTTTTCCATAAATTCACTCATATCAAAGCGAATCATTGCTTTTTCATCATCAAATAAAAATTTCGCCAAAGCTTTAGCTGATTGTGTTTTTCCTACCCCTGTTGGCCCTAAAAACAAAAAGCTTCCTATAGGTTTATTGTCCGCATTAAGTCCTGCTTTGTTACGTTTAATGGCTCTAGCTAAAGCACTTAAGGCCTTATCTTGTCCTATGACACTTTCTTTTAAATGTTTTTCCACTTCTAAGAATTTTTGTTTTTCAGAGGTTAGCATTTTTTGCACGCTAATACCTGTCCATTTGCTTAAAATTCCAGCAACCAAATCCTCATCTACTTGATTTTTAAGTAAAACTCCATTTTCGCTCATTTTTTTCCATTTATCTTCTAAAATTTCTACTTCTTTTTCAAGACTTGGAATTTTTCCATACTCTAACTCAGCTGCTTTTTGAAATTCACCTCTAGCTTTAGCTAAAGAAGCTTCATTTTTAAGCAAATCAATTTCTTTTTTCTTAGTGCTTATATCATCAAAAACACTTTTTTCATTTTCAAACTGTGAATTTAGGGCATTTTGTTTTTCTTTTAAATTAGCTAGTTCTTTTGCGATTTCATCGAGTCTTTTTTGATTTTTCTCATCATTTTCCATTTTTAAAGCTTCATTTTCAACTTCTAAAGTTTCTATATCTTTGCGTACTTTTCTTAAAGAACTTGGTTCACTTTCAATTTGCATTTTCAGTTCAGCTGCAGCTTCATCGATTAAATCAATAGCCTTATCAGGTAAAAAACGATCTGCTATATAACGCTTTGAAAGTTTAGCCGCGGCTACTAAAGCACTATCATTTATGGTTACATTATGATGAATTTCAAGCTTTTCTTTTATACCCCTTAACATGGCCAAAGCCTCATTAACACTTGGTTCGCCCACATTTACAGGTTGAAAACGGCGCTGCAAGGCCGCATCTTTTTCAAAATATTTACGATATTCTTTTAAAGTGGTTGCGCCTATGGTATGGAGTTCACCTCTTGCAAGAGCGGGTTTTAAAATATTTGCCGCATCCATGCTACCTTCACTCGCTCCAGCCCCTACTATAGTGTGAATTTCATCGATAAAAAGAATGATATTTTCACTTTTTATCACTTCATTAACCACAGCTTTTAATCTGTCTTCAAATTCTCCTCTGTATTTTGCACCTGCAATTAAAGCACTCATATCAAGAGCGATGACTTTTTTATTTTGTAAAGATTTTGGAACATCTTTTTTGATAATTCTTTGTGCTAAAGCTTCTACTATAGCTGTTTTTCCTACGCCTGGTTCACCTAAAAGTATAGGGTTGTTTTTGGTTTTGCGTATTAAAATTTGCATCAAACGTTCGATTTCTTCTTCTCTGCCTATAACAGGATCAAGTTTACCCTCGCTTGCTTTTAAGGTTAAATCTATACCAAATTTATTTAAACTATCTAAGGTTTCATCGCTTGTTTTGCTATCGATTTTGCGTCCCGCTCTTAGACTTTCAAGCTCTTTTTGAAATTCTCTTAAATCTAAAAATTGCGCCAAAATTTCTTTAATAGGACTTTTTTGACTTTCACTTATAAGCCAAGTATCCACACTTAAATAACTATCTCCATTAGCACTCATCAATCCTTTAGCATTTTCTAATGAATTTATAAGTTCATTGGAAAAGCGTATATTTTCACGGCTTACATTTGAACTCGTTGCAAGTTTTGAAATTCTGCTTTTAATTTCAAGCTCTAAGGCTTCTTTAGAAATATTTAATTTATTTAAAATTTGATTTAAAATACTTGTACTATCTACGCTTAAAGCCCATAAAAGGTGCAAAGATACGACTTCGGTATTTTTAGAATGTATAGCTAAAGATGCTGCACTTTCAAGGTTTGAAAGCATATTATCAGTTAAAAAATCTTGTATATTTGCCATGTTTTATCCTTTATTTAGTTTATATACTTGACATTATATAACTTTAGTCATATAATGTCAAGTTAATTGAGTAAAATTTTTTAAATAATAGGACAAATAACTAATTTTAGATTATTTCATAAACATATCTATAGCCTTGTTTAATTCTTCTATGCTTTGAATATCATTTTCTTCTATAGCATGTACCATACAATGAGCTAAATGTTCTTTTAAAACTACTTTTGCAGTATTGTTAACTTCGGCTTTTACGGCAGCAAGCTGGATTAAAATTTCACTACAGTCTTTGTCATTTTCAACCATTCTTTTAATAGCACTTAAATGCCCTATGGTTCTACTTAGACGATTGCAAACTGCTTTAAGATGTTTTTGAGAATGTGTATGAATATGTTTTTCTTGGCACATTGTATTAACTTTCTTTTTGGAATTTTTAGTCTATTTTAACATATTTTTAAGAATTTAAATTTATTTACGAAGTTTTAAGTAATTTTTATTAAAATTTACTCTTTAAACTAAAACTCAATAATGGAGCTTATTTTGAAAACAAAACGATTTTTTGCAGGTCTTGCAGGCTTTGCCACTACTTTTATTTTATGTCTATTTTTAACAAGTCATTTACAAGCTAAAGTTGATCAAAAAGAAGAGCAGGTTCAAAAACGCCTAGAAGCTTTAGATAAGCTTACAAAAACTCTTGCCATAGTAGAGCAATATTATGTGGATGATCAAAATATCAGCGATTTGGTGGATAAATCTTTATCAGGGCTTTTAAGCAATCTTGATGCGCATTCTTCTTTTTTAAATGAAAAAGATTTTAATGATATGAAAATTCAAACCAATGGTGAATTTGGTGGCCTTGGTATAACCGTAGGTATGAAAGATGGCGCTTTAACAGTTGTTTCTCCTATAGAAGGAACACCAGCAGATAAAGCAGGGATAAAATCAGGAGATATTATTTTAAAAATTAATGATGAGGCCACTTTAGGAATTAATCTCAATGATGCTGTAGATAAAATGCGTGGTAAGCCAAAAACTCAAATCACTTTAACCATTTTTAGAAAAGGTGCAACAAAACCTTTTGATGTTACACTTACAAGAGAAATTATTAAGATAGAAAGTGTTTATGCAAAAATGATAGAAAATGAAAACATTCTTTATCTTAGAGTTACAAATTTTGATAAAAATGTTGTAGATGTGGCAAGTAAAGAACTTAAAAAATATCCTAATGTTAAAGGGGTTATTTTAGATCTTAGAAATAATCCTGGTGGACTTTTAAATCAAGCTATAGGACTTGTAAATTTATTTGTAGATAAAGGTGTTATTGTTTCTCAAAAAGGACGCATTGCAAGTGAAAATCAAGAATATAAAGCCGATCCTAAAAACAAAATTTCTAATGCTTCTTTGGTTGTGCTTGTAAATGGTGGAAGTGCTAGTGCAAGTGAAATTGTAAGTGGAGCTTTACAAGATCTTAAACGCGGTGTTATTGTGGGTGAAAATACTTTTGGAAAAGGTAGTGTTCAACAAATCATACCTATTAATAAAACTGAAGCTTTAAGGCTTACTATTGCAAGATATTATCTTCCAAGCGGGCGTACTATTCAAGCAGTGGGTGTAAAACCTGATATTGAAGTTTTTCCAGGTAAAGTAAATACTCAAGAAGATGGTTTTTCTATAAAAGAAAGCGACTTAAAACAACATTTAGAAAGTGAGCTTGAAAAAATAGATAAAAATAAAAAAGAAGATAAACAAGAAAATAAAGACAATAAAAATCTAATCAGTCAAAAACAAATCAATGATGACGCACAGTTAAAATCAGCTATTGATACTATTAAAATTTTAAATATCAAACAAGGACAATAAAGTGACAAAAAAAGAAATGCTCTACGAAGGAAAAGGTAAAAAACTTTTCAAAACCGATGATGAAAATTTACTAATTAGTGAGTTTAAAGATGATTTAACTGCTTTTAATGCAGAAAAAAGAGGCAATGAAAGTGGAAAAGGCGCATTAAACTGTAAAATCAGTACTGAAATTTTTCATTTGCTTGAAAAAAATGGGATTAAAACCCATTTGGTAGAAACTATAAGCGATACAGAACAAGTGGTTAAAAAATGTAAAATTGTTCCTATTGAAGTTATAGTACGCAATGTTGCAACAGGTTCTCTTACAAAAAGACTGGGCATTAAAGATGGCACTGTACTACCTTTTGCTTTGGTGGAATTTTGTCTTAAAGATGATGCCTTAGGCGATCCTTTTATCAATGATGAGCATTGTTTGATTTTAAATTTAGTGCAAAATGAAGCTCAAATTAGTGAAATTAAAAATATAGCTAGAAAGATTAACTCTATTTTAACTCCATTTTTTGACAATAAGAATTTAAGGCTGATTGACTTTAAAATCGAACTGGGTTTAACTAAAGATAATGAACTTGTTTTAGCTGATGAAATAAGTCCTGATAGTTGTAGATTTTGGGATAAATTTAATAATGAAAAATTAGACAAAGATAGATTTCGTCAAGATCTAGGTAATGTAAAAATGGCTTATGAAGAAGTTTTAAAAAGAATATTAAATTAAGGAAAAATATGGAAGTTATTGTAAATATTTCTTTAAAAAATGGGGTTTTAGATCCACAGGGCAAAGCGGTGGAAAAAGCTTTGCATTCTTTAAATTTTAATAGCGTAAAAGAAGTAAAAATAGCAAAACAAATCAAAATTTCTCTTGATGAGAAAGATGAAAAATTAGCCAAAGAACAAGTCAAAAAAATGTGTGAAGAGTTGTTGGTAAATAGCGTCATTGAAGATTATGAGCTTATAATTGAGAAAGAGTAAAATGAAAGTTGCTATTATTAGATTTCCAGGGACAAATTGTGAATTTGATACAGCTTATGCCTTTGAAAAACTTGGAGTAAAAACGCAGATTGTTTGGCATGAAGAAAAAGAATTTGATACAGATTTAGTTGTTTTGCCAGGCGGATTTTCTTATGGAGATTATCTAAGATGTGCAGCTATTGCAAAACTTGCTCCTGTTATGCAAGGTGTTTTTAATCATGCAAAAAAGGGAGGATATATCTTAGGTATTTGTAATGGTTTTCAAATTTTACTTGAAAGCGGTCTTTTAAAAGGTGCAATGAAGCATAACAACAATCTTAGTTTTATCTCAAAAAACCAAAATTTAAGAGTAGTTTCTAATGATAATGCCTTTTTGAAAAATTTCAAAAAAGATGAAATTATTAATTTACCAATTGCCCATGGAGAGGGAAATTATTACGCTGATGAGGCTACTTTAAAAGAATTGCAAGATAAAGATCTTATTACTCTAAAATACGAGTCAAATCCAAATGGTTCTGTATTTGATATCGCAGGAATTTGTGATGAAAACAAAAAAATCTTTGGACTCATGCCACATCCTGAGCGTGCTTGTGAAAAAGTTCTAGGTAATGATCTAGGTTTGAAAATGCTTAAAGGCTTTTTATTTTGAAAATTTTATTAACTTTAATTTTTAGTGTTGTTGTATTGTTTGGCAGAGGTGAAATTTCTGTATTTAGCGGCCAAGATGAAAATATGCAAAAAGAATTACAAAAATTACCCCAAGAAGAACAAAAAATTTATCAAAATATTCCGCCAAGCGATGAAAATAATGACTTTGAAAGCAATGTAGATGATCCTTTTATAGCTAAAGGGAGTTTGGTTCTTACAAATGATGAATATCCAAGTAGGGTATATGTTGGAGAAGTTTTTCCTATTACGATCTATGCTCGCACTACGGAAAATACAAAATTTGATTTTAACATAAGCGTAGAAAAAACTAATTTATCTTTTTTAAATCCAGATGCAAAATGGGAATTTATCAATGACGAATATAAAACAACTTTATGGTTTGAAGCTAAAAATTCAAATGCTAGTTTGAGTAAAATTTCTATCAAACTTCTTAGAAATAATGAAGCTTTTCAAGAGGCTGATATCAATCTTAATCCTATCAAATTTGAAAATATTTTATCCAATAAAGATTTTTCACACCTTGTGGCAAGTTCTTTGGAAATTAAAAAAGTTAAAGCGAGTTATTTTGATGATGCTAATATCATTATGATGGTAGAACTAAACGCAACCAATACAAATCTTAAAAGCTTTTTTATAGAAGGAATTCAAAAGCAAGGCATTGAAAATTTAAAAGGGGATTTTAATGCTTCTAATGCTTTTTATTATGCTATTTTGCCATTAAGTAAAACAAATTTTGAATTTTCGTATTTCAATAAGGACAGTAAAAAGCTTGAAAATATAAATTTAAAACTAAAAATTAGTGACGATGAGATCAGTACTCAGAGTGATTTAAATCCTATAAATAAAGACTTAAATATTTATAAACAATATACCTTATGGTTTTTAGCGGTTTTATTTGGAGCTTTATTTGTATGGAGAAAAAATTACATTATTTTGGCTTTGGCAGTTGTTTGTTTTGCACTTAGTTTTCTTGTAGATACCAATACTCAAAATGCGATTATCAAGGCTGGTTCTAGGGCTAAAATTTTACCTACAGAGCCTTCAACTTATTTTTATACGGCAAATGTAGATGAAAAAGTAGAAGTTTTAGGCAAAAGACAAAATTATATTAAAGTACTGTTTTCTGATGGAAAAATAGGTTGGATTAATAAAGATGATTTACAAAAAAATTAAAGCTCTTTATTTTTGGATTTTTTTTGTTTTAAGCGTTGCTTTAGTGGTTTTTTGTTTTTGCTTTACAAAATCTCAAAACACACTTTGGAAAATCCGCAAAATTTGGGCTAAATTTCAAAGATACACCATCTCTTATAAACAAGAAATCATTGGCACTTTTAATCCGCAAGCTCAGATGATTTTAATGAATCATCAAAGTGCTTTAGATATTATCGCTTTAGAAGAATTATATCCTAAAAATTTATGCTGGATTGCCAAAAAAGAATTAGGAGAAATTCCTATTTTCAAAGTTGCTATGAAAAAACCAAAACTTCTTTGTATAGATAGAAAAAATCCGCGTGATTTAGTGCGAGTTTTAAAAGAAGCAAAAGAAAGAATTAGTGAAGATAGGGTTTTGGCTATTTTTCCAGAAGGAACTAGATCTAAAAATGAAAAAATGTTTAAATTTCAAAGTGGAGCAAAAATTTTAAGTGAAAAATTAAATCTTAAAGTTCAGCCTATTTTAATTGTGGATTCTGCAAAAATTTTAGACACAAAAAGTTTTAGTGCAAGCAGTGGAGTACTTAAAATCATTTGTATGGATTTAGTCGATACAAATGATGAAAAATGGCTTGAAAACACCAGAAAAAAAATGCAAGAATTGCTCGAGCAAGAAAGAGCTAAGCTTTGCTAAATACCCTTTTAGTTGTTGGTTTTGGGGGATTTATAGGAGCAATATTAAGAATGCTTTCTATAAATTTAGTGAATAAATTTTTTCCTTATTCTATCAACCTTGGAACTCTTTTTGTTAATGTTTTGGGTTCTTTTATCATAGGACTTTTGTTTTCTTATGTGCAAAATAAAGGTTTATCTCCTTTACTTAAAAGCTTTATAAGTACAGGTTTTTTAGGAGCTTTTACAACTTTTTCTACTTTTTCTTATCAAAATTTACTTCTTTTGCAAAGTGGAAATTATCTTCATTTTGCGTTAAATATTATCTTAAATGTCTTTCTTTGCTTATTTGCTACATGGCTTGGTTTTATAATTTTCAAATAAATCTTTAAATTTACTTTAGAATTTGTATTTTTTGCTAAAATACCACTTTAAAAAATTACAAAGGAGATTAAAATGCAATTTCAAACCGAAGTAAATCAGCTTTTACAGCTTATGATACACTCTTTATATTCTAATAAAGAAATTTTTTTAAGAGAACTTATTTCAAACGCAAGCGACGCTTTAGATAAGCTTAATTTTTTGAGCGTAAGTGATGATAAATATAAAAGCTTAAAATTCGAACCTAAAATTGAAATCAAAATTGATAAAGATAAAAAAACTTTAAGTATTAGTGATAATGGTATAGGTATGGATAAAGATGATCTTATCAACAACCTTGGAACCATAGCAAAAAGCGGTACTAAAAGCTTTTTAGAAAATTTAAGTGGTGATGCTAAAAAAGATTCTCAACTCATAGGACAATTTGGAGTAGGTTTTTATTCTGCTTTTATGGTGGCTAGTAAAATCGAAGTTTTAAGCAAAAAAGCTTTAGATGATAAAGCTTATCTTTGGAGTTCTGATGCAAATGGCTATGAGATTAATGACGCAAACAAAGAAGAACAAGGTACAAGCATTACTTTATACTTAAAAGATGATGAGTTTGCTAATACTTATAAAATCGAAAGCATTATAGAAAAATATTCTAATCATATTCAATTTCCAATTTTCATGGAAAAAGAAGAATTTACTCCTGCTAAAGAAGGCGAAGAAGAAGGGAAAACTGAACTTAAAATTTCTCAAATCAATAAAGCCAATGCTTTATGGAGAATGCAAAAATCAAGCCTTAAAGCAGAAGATTATGAAAGATTTTATGAGCAAAATTTTCATGATTCAAACAAACCTTTACTTTATCTTCACACTAAAAGCGAAGGAAAATTAGAATACAATTCTTTATTTTTTATACCACAAAATGCACCTTTTGATTTATTCCGTGTGGATTATCAAAGTGGCTTAAAACTTTATGTAAAACGCGTATTTATCAGCGATGACGATAAAGAACTTTTACCAACTTATTTGCGTTTTGTGCGTGGGATTATCGATGTAGAAGATTTGCCGCTTAATGTAAGCCGTGAAATTTTGCAAGAAAATCAAATTTTAAAAGGTGTTAAAGAAGCTAGCGTTAAAAAGATTTTAGGTGAACTTGAAAAACTAAAAAACAATGATAAAGAAAAATACTTATCTTTCTTTAAAACCTTTGGTAAAGTATTAAAAGAAGGACTTTATGGTTTTGGCGGAGAAAAAGATAGTCTTTTAAAACTCATGCTTTATAAAAGCACTAAAGGTGAAAATTTACGCTCTTTAGAGGAGTATAAAAATGACCTTCAAGGCGAACAAAAGGAAATTTTTTATATAGCAGGAAATAATGAAAGTTTATTAAGAACCTCTCCTTTGCTTGAAGAGTATAAACAAAAAAATATAGAAGTTTTACTCATGGACGATGAGATTGATTCTTTAGTAACTCCTATGCTAGAATTTGAAGATTTGAAATTTGTAGCCATCAATCAAGTAGAAGATAAAAATGAACTAAGTGATGAGGAAAAAAATACTTTTGCTCCACTTGTAGCTAAATTTAAAGAACTTCTAAAAGATCAAGTTGAAGATGTAAGACTAACCAGTCGTTTAAAAGATAGCCCAAGTTGTATAGTTTATGATAAAAATAAACCTGATTTTGCTATGCAGCAACTCTTAAAACAAATGGGTCAAGAGCAAAATTTCAAACCTATTTTAGAAATCAATCCAAAACACGCTATTTTTACAGGTCTTAAAAACAACGAAACCTTTAGCGCAGATATAGCAACCCTAGTTTTAAATATGGCAAAACTAAGCGAAGGTATGGGCGTGGATAATCCTGCTGAATTTAATGCAAGCCTTACAAAAATCATCAACAAGGCTTTTTCATGATAGAGAATATCCCTGCAAGTCTTTGGACAAAGCAAGATTTAAACGCATATCAAATTTTTGATGTGCGCACTCCTTTAGAATGGGAAGAAGGTATTTTACCTAATGCGCAATGTGTGGCTTTATATGATAATAAAGGGCTTTTAAATGCTAAATTTTTAGATGAATTTCAAAGTAAAAGAGATGAAAATAAAAAACTTGCTTTTATTTGTCGTAGTGGTCATAGAAGCATGGTTGCAGCTGAATTTATAGCCGAAAAATTGGGACTTGAAAGCATTAATTTAGATGGCGGCATGCTAGCCCTTAAGGGTTATTAATGCTAGGAATTTATTTACTCATAGCAGCTTTGTCTTTTTTAGCTCTTTATTTTGCTGTTAAAAAGCTTACTTTAAATATAGATGAGCGAACTCTTTTAGAGCCTATTAAAATGGATATTTATCCGAAATTTTGTGATTTAATCGATGAAAAAATCAGAGAATTTAAAGAAAATATCCAAAATACTAATTTAGCATTAAAAATTTCTGATCAAAAAGATGAATTTTTAGAAAAACTTGGGGATTTAAGCAGGGAGCTGACTTTCATACAAACCATGAATTTGAGTAATAAAAGCGATAGTATCTGGCAAAATGAACTTTTTTCTTTTTTAAAAGAATTAGAAAATTTATTACTTGAGTATCTAGAAAAAGGGGAAGAAGAAGCTGAAAATTTGAGGGAATTTCTGATGAATGAATTTGAAAAATTAAAAGGTTAGGTATTGCAAGAGGAAAGAAATTCTTTAAAATATTTTAAATTTATTTCATGGAGCATTTTTACTTTAGTTCTGATTTTTATTTTAATTCGTTATGATGAGCTTGCCAATCTTTTAGCAGGAGTGGCAATACTTCTTATTGGAATGACTAATTTAGGTATAGGTTTTAAAGCTTTTAGTGGTGGTTTGCTTGAAAAAATTTTAGCAAAGTCAACTGATACAAAGATAAAAAGTATACTTTTTGGTACTTTAAGTACTTTAATTATGCAATCTTCAACTTTAGTTTCTATTATTACGATTTCTTTTTTGAGTGCAGGGCTTATTTCTTTAGGTGCGGGCATAGGGATTATTTTTGGAGCAAATTTAGGAAATACGGCAAGTTCTTGGCTGATTGTTGGTTTGACAAATATTAAAATTTCAATGTTAGCTATCCCACTTTTGATTATTGGAGTATTATTTTTCTTTCAAAAAGATAGTGTATTAAAGGGTTTGGGTAATATTTTTATTGGTATAGGATTTTTCTTTTTGGGTGTGGATTATATTAAAAGTGGTTTTGAAAATTTTAAACATATAATTGATCTTTCTCGCTTTGATTTTGCTGGTTTTAAAGGAGTTTTTGTTTTTTTAGGATTAGGTGCTTTGCTTACAGGAGTTATACAATCAAGCACAGCTACAATGGCTATTATTGTTGCTGCTTTACTTGCTGGACAAATCAGTTTGGAAAATTCCTTAGCAGCAACTTTAGGTACTAGTGTTGGAGGGGTTGTAACGGCTGTTTTAGCTTCTTTAAGTACCAATATTGAAGGAAAGAAATTAGCGTTTGCAAATTGTATTTTTAATTTTGGTATAGCTTTTTTAATAGTGCTTATTTTTCCTTATTTTATACATTTTCTTAATTTTTTATCCATTATATTAAACATAGAAGATATAGCTTTGAAAGTAGCATTATTTCACACTTTGTTTAATTTAATTGGTGTTGTGCTTTTTTCATTCTTTACTCCTCAAATTGTTCTTTTTTTAAATAAGATAGTAAAAGCTCCTAAAGATAAGAATAAAGACAAACCTTTATATCTTGATAGTAGTTTGGTTAAGTTTAGCGACACAGCCATCGAAGCTTTAAGGAAAGAAAGCGAGCATCTTTATAACAATACCTATGCAATTGTTGCTCATGCTATAGGTTTTAGTCGTAAAGATATACAAAGTGATAAAAGTTTTAAAGAAATTTTAGAAAATAAAAGGTGGTTTAGTAAAAATGTGGATTTGGACTATTTGTATCAAACTAGGATAAAGGTTCTTTTTGAAGCTATTATTGATTTTTCAACTAAAGCACAAGTTTATATTAACGATGAAACAAAGAATCATAAAATTTTTACCTTTAAGATGGCAGCTAAAAATTTAGTCGAAACAACTAAAAATTTAAAAATTATCCAAGCAAATATTAAGAAATATTCTAGTTCTTCTAATGAATTTTTGGCTTTAGAGTATAATAAAATTAGATCGAATTTAGGAGAGCTTTTAAGAAGTATCGAAGAGCTTAGAGTGGTTGAAGATCGTGAAAAGCTTTATTTGATTATTAAAAATCTTCAAAAAGGAAAAGAAATTTTAAAAGAAATCGATACTTTAACCTTGAGCAATGTTGAACATCTTATTTCAGTAAGAAAAATCACAACAGCTGAAGGAATTTCAATACTTAATGATACAACTTTTGCTGCTAAGATTGCTGAAGAACTTATAGGTGCTGTTGAGGTGATATTTTCTAAAGATATATCAAACTAGTTGTTTGTGTTAGTTTGGTTATTGTCTTGTATAGGCGTTAGAAATTCTTCATTGATTAAAATATCAACAACATCTTTAAACATAGGCAAAGCACTTTGTGCAGCATAATAACTATAAGGTTTAGTAGGATGTCTTACGAGAACTCCTATGGTATAGGCGTGATTTAAATCATTTGCAAAACCAAAAAAGGATGCATTGTAGCGATTTGAGGTGTAACCTTGTCTTTCGGCTATTCTTGCCGTTCCTGTTTTACCTCCTGCAATAATACCTTGTGTAATTGCCTTTTTTCCTGTTCCTTTTTCTATAACATTTATAAGAACATTTTGCATCGTTTTAGTGGCTTCGCTAGAAAGAATTTTTTCTTTTTTTACATCATTATCAAGATTTGTAAAGCGTCCATTTTGATAGAATTTTTCAGCTAAACGCGGTGTGATATAAAACCCATCATTGTTGAAAACATTATAAGCTGCAAGGAGTTGTATAAAGGTTGTTTTAAGTCCATAACCATAACTTAAAACAGATTTTTCTATATCTCTTAAGCGCTTAGGATTTGGAATTTCTCCTTTTTGTTCATAGGGTAGGTCAATACCACTTTTTTCGCCAAATTTAAATATTTTAAGTCCTGATACGATTTCTATATTGTTAAGTCTTTTAGCAATTTGTATCATGCCTATATTTGAAGAATATCTTATAACTTCCTCCATAGTCATTTTGTCCATTTTGTGATCGTCTTTGATGGTGAAACGTCCTAGCTTATAAGAACCGCCATAAGTATTAATTACTTCATCCATTTTTATTTTACCAAGTCTTAAGGCTGTTGTAAAGATAAAAGGTTTTATAACAGAACCTGCTTCATAGCCGTATTCTATAGCACTTGCATTAAGAACTGATAGATCTTTTCCACGATTTTGCGGGTCATAGCGCCTTGAGCTTGCTAAAGCTAAAATTCTTCCTGTTTTGCTTTCCATTACCCCAACGATGATTTCATTGGCTTTTAAATCCTCATTTCTTTGATCTATGGCTTTTTCTATGCTTTTTTGTAGTTTCAAAGAAAGATTTAAATATAAATCACAACCATTGATCTTTTTTTGTTGTAGTGAATTTAGATTTAAAATAATATTTCCACCTATATCTTTAAGTCCTTGAATTTTTTCATTTTGAACAGGACTTAGACATTCATCGTAGTATTTTTCTAAACCTTTAACTCCTATATTTTTTAAAATTCCACTTTCTGGATCTAATATCATTTTAGTATAACCGATAATAGGAGTAAAAGAATCTTTTGACATGTAAATTCTATCTTCTTCATGTTCGATGATATTTAATCCTCTTGTTTCAACTCTTCCAGAATTATTTGTAAAAGCTTTGAAAAAGCCTTGTATATAAAGTTTTTTAGCAAGGTCTTTAAGGTAGCTTGCTTGCTTGGAATCTAAGTTTTGTAAAAGAACAAAATTATAAGAACGTTTTTTTTGATTTTGCATTCTTTTTTTAATATCTGCTATTTGATCGTTACTTATCCCACTATAAATTTGAAAAAGCTTTAAAAATAGATCAAATTTATCTTTATTGATACTTCTAAGATCAATTTCAGCACGATAAATTTGTTTAGAACTTGTGATAGTAAAATTATCTTTAGTTATAATCGATCCTCTTAGAGCAAGAGCGTATTGATCTTTTTCAGTGTTAGGTATATGACGTTTTGATGTAAGAAAAAAAGTAGAGCTGATAAAAATAATCATAAACAAAAGTGCCATGCAGTAGGCAAAGGCAACTTTTGAAACCCTATTTTTTTTATATTCTTGCATTAGGGTTTAAATTTGAGTTCTTGTGATTTCTTTATAAGCACTGATCGCTTTATTTCTTACTTCTAGCATAAATTTCATACTGCTTTCAGCTTTAGTGATAGCTATAGCTGCTTGATGCAGATCTTTTACTTGTCCTGTGGCAATGTCTGTCATTGCAGCTTCTCCACTTTCTTGTGCTTTATTTAAATCATCGATTTCATTTTTAAGCATCTTGGCAAATTCATCACCAATTCCTGTGGAATTTTGACTTTTGTTGGTATTTGAAATATTATTATTTAATCTTAAATCATTAATATTGTTCATTTTTTATTATCCTCTTAATAAATCAATCGCACTTTGAGCTATAGTTTTTGCACTTGTAAAAGCACTTACATTCGCTTGATAAGCTCTTGTAGCTTCAATCAAATCTGCCATTTCAATAACAGGATTTACATTTGGATACGCTACATAACCTTCAGCATTTGCATCAGGATGGCTCGGATCATACTTCATGCGAAAATCTTTGTCATCTCTGACCACTTTATCCACTACAACACTTTGAATAGCAGGTTTAGCTTCTTCTGGCGAACTTGGATCATTTAAAGGATTTTCATATTTTAAAAAATTATTATCTTTGTTAATTTGCTCATTTAAAAGCTTATCAAAATCTGTTGCTTTAAAGATCACTTCGCGTCTTCTATAAGGCCCACCCTCAGCTGTTCTTGTAGTGTTTGCATTAGCTATATTAGAGCTAATAACATTCATTCTAAAACGTTGAGCACTTAAACCATAACCACTAATATCAAAATCACTTAAGTATGCCATAATTTACCTTTAACTTAATTTAGAGCTTGCATCAAGTATAGAACTAAAGATATTGCTTTGTCTTCTTAAAACTCCATCAAGAGCTGTTATCATAACTGTATTTTTGCTCATTTCTGTGGTTTCTACATCTAGATCAACAGTATTTGCATCATTTCTTGCTAAATGTCCGTCTCTTAAGTAAATAGTAGATTTACTAGGATCTGGAAATTTCCAAGGTTTTTGATGTCCTTCTTCGGTTATGGCTAATTGCAATTCTTTATTATCATTTTTTTTAAAAATTTCATTTGCACGATTTACCAAAGCTGTTTCAAATTCAATATCTCTTGCTTTATAAAAAGGAGTATCAACATTTGCAAGATTGGCATTGATGAGTTGATTTCTTAGATTTCTACCCGCTAAAGCACCAGTGACTAGTTCTTTTGACTTAAATGGGTTAATCATTTTTTATCCTTTTTATAATTTTTAATATTAACAAGCAAATACTGTTCCAATTTAACTATTTTGCATAAAAATATCAAAATTATTTTCCTTTTTGTAAATTTATGGCTTTATTGTGATCATCTATATTTGTGTTAAAAATATGAACTCCAGTATTTTTATCACGCACAAAATATAAATAATCTGTCTTTAAAGGAAAAATAGCTGCACGAATAGCAGCTAAAGAAACATTACAAACCGCTTCTTTAGGCAATCCTGTAAATTTATAGGTATTATAAGAGCTATTATCTTGTCTTATTCTTTGTGGGGTAACTTTTACATGGGAGTAAATTCCATAATTTAAAGTTCCATCCATTTGAAGCTTCATACCTTTTTTAAGTCGATTATAAATTACGCTTGCAACTATAGGCATTTCATTTTCATTGGCAGCTTCTTTTTGTATTACAGAAGCGATGATGATATATTGGTGCCATTTTTTTGGATTATAATCCCCAAAAATTTTCTCAGAAGTTTTTTTATTGGAAATTTCAGCATGGTTTAAAAGCATTTGAATGAGTAGATTTTCTGTAATGCCTTTTGGGATTTTATAAGTTTCTGGTAAAAAAACTCCTTCATCATAAGGAGCTTGAGCTTGAAATTCTTTTAAAAGCATATCTTTATCAAGTCCAAGTTGTTTGGCTGCTTGTTCTAAAAAGATTACGCTTGTTTCTCCTGGGATAAGAGTAATGGTTTGAAGCGCTGCTTTAGCAATAGTGAGTTTATGTAGAAATTCAGCCCTATTTAAATCTTTTGTACCTATGTTGATCCAGCCTGATTGAGGGTGTCCTAAAAAAAATAAAATATATTTATCAATACTACTCATCTGATATTTATTTTGCTTTAAATATGTTATAATTTGAGAAATTGAACCTTGGGGAATAAATACCACAGAATTGCTTTTTAAAGGCTGAGTTAGATAATAAAAAATCCCCAAAATAAATATCAAAAAGAAGTTGCGTATGAAAAAGAAAATTTTATATATTGTTGTATTTTTTGTTGTGCTTATATTAGCTTTGTTTATAGTGCTTAAAAATGGGATTGTCATCTCTAGTATCCAATTTGATTTTTTAAAATTAGAACAATTATATATTAAATTAGATAAAAAATTAATTGTACGAGCAAAAAATATCACTATAAATGAGACTCAAAATTCCGAAATTTCATCACAAACTCACTCTTCTGATAATGCTTCAACAGAGATTTTAAAAATAACAAAAAATTTAAAATATCTATATACTTTTGTTGAAGAGATTGATATACAAAATTTAAATATAAAAGATAATCATGTGCGTATTTTATTTAAAGATAATGAATTTTTTATAGATAATGATTTATTGTTTTTAAAATTAACATTACAGCGTCAAAATAAAGAACTTATAGCTGGTATTAAAAAACTTTTATTAAAAGATTATGATTTAAATATTGATGGAAATTTAAGTATCAATACTAAGAGCGAGTTTTATTATTTTCAAGGTAGAGCAAGTGGAGAATTGCTTGACTTTAACGCAAGCATCTCTTACAAAGATAAAAATTTAGCTTATAAAATAGAAGATTTAAATATTAGAAATATTACGGAAATTTTTAAAAGAGTTAATAAAAGAATAGAACTTCCACAGAGTTTAAATCTTTGGATGGCATATAGGGCTAAGGGAGAATTTTATCATTTAGATTATTTGCAGGGCTTTATAGATTTTACTAAAAATAATTATTATTTAGACAATATTAGCGCATCAGGTTATGTTAATAATGTCAAAGTTCGCTTGGATGATAAAATGAATGCTATTGAAATTCCAAAACTCGATTTAAATTTAAACAAACAAAAGCTTGATTTTGTCTTTAATAAAGCTTTCTATAATGGTGCTGATTTAAGTTCTAGTAAGGTTTATCTATATGATTTATTTGATGAAAAAAAAGCTGGGATTTATTTGCGCATTAAGTCTAATAATCTAAAATTTGATGAAAAACTTGCTAAAGCTTTGGAAGATTATCATTTTTCATTACCTTTTTATCAAAAAAGCGGAAAAATTAAAAGTGATTTAGAGCTTAAAATTGATTTTCATGATAAGGGTGAAATTTCTTATAGTGGTATTTTAGCTTTAGAGAATGCTAGTATTTCTTTGGCTGATTTTAATATTACAAAAGCATTTGTAATATTAAATCAAAATAATTTAAATATAGAAAATGCTAGTGTTGAAAATGGCTTTTTAAAAGCTGATTTTAATGCTAAATTTGACTTGCAAAAACAGCAAGGAAATTTCAATACTCAGATTTCAAGGCTTTATTTTGACAATGGGGAGCTTTTAGATTTAAAAAATCAAAATGTAGAAGTAAAATTAGATTATTCGCAAAATGTTAACATTAGCATTCCTCAGTGGAATTTGATTTTAAATTTTAAAGATGGACTTGAGGCTATTCTTAGTAATCCTAAGATTTTATTTTCATTTTCTCCATTGCTTAAAAAGTTTGGGTTTATCGATGCTAAAAATGTTTATTATAAAACTTTAAATTTTGAAGATTTTAATGCAAGCGTTAATGATGCTTATTTTAAAAATAATTTACTTATTAACGGTCAAACTCCTTATGAAAATGATAGCTTTGATATTGTAAAAAATAAGGGCATTATGGAAATTCATACTCAAAGTGATACAGCAAGTGCTAAAATAAGTTCTGATAATAAAGAAATTCATTTGAAAAATTTAAGTTATATTTATAGAAAAGGTTCCAACTCTTCAAATTCAACATTTGATATTTCTACTAATACCCAAAATATTAGTTTTGGTGGAGCAAATGTAGCTTTAATTTTGTCAGATTCTAATAAAACTTTGGCTTTTGATAGGGTAGAGGCTGATTTAAAAGGCGATGCTTTGGATCTTAAAGGTTCTAGAGGAAATGCAAAATTTGAACTTTATTATTCTTCTAATGATTTAAATTTAAACGTTAGCAATATTGATGATAATTATTTAAATGAGTTTTTACAAAAACAAGCTGTTCAAGATGGAGTGTTTAACTTAAGTATAAAAGGAAGTGGATTGGAGTATTTTGATGGACAGATTGATTTTAAAAACACTTATGTGAAGGATTTAAAAGGTGTAAATCAGCTTATTTCCTTTATCGATACTGTACCAAGTTTATTGATGTTTAAATCTCCAACTTTTAATCAAAAAGGTTTAAGCTTGCATGATGGAAAGATTATTTTTAATAGAAAAAAAGATCTTTTAAGTGTTTCAGCTATTAATTTAAATGGCGATAGTGTAGATATATATGGTTTAGGATCAGCAAATTTAAGATTAAATACAGTGGATTTTAGTTTAGAGCTTAAAACTTTAAAATCAGCTTCAGAAGCTATATCCAAGGTTCCAATTTTAAATTATGTAATTTTAGGTAAAAATCAAGAAATTAGCACAAACTTAAAAATAGATGGAAGTATAGATGATCCTAAATTTCATACCGAAATTTTAACAGATACTCTAAAAACCCCTTTTAATCTTATTAAAAATATCATACAACTTCCTGCTAATTTACTTAATTAAAAATATTTAAAGTTTGTTTGAAAACTAAAACAAACTTTAAACTTACTCTTGCATTTTTTTTTATTTGTAATATACTTAAAAATGAAAATAAAAATAAGTATTTTAAAGGACTAAAAATGCAAATTACTTATACCTTAACAGATGAGTCTCCAGCTCTTGCGACTTATTCGTTTTTGCCTATAGTGAAAGCTTTTTTAAGTAGGGCACATATAGGAGTAAAAACCTCGGATATTTCTTTATCTGGAAGGATTTTAGCTACTTTTAGTGAGTATTTAAAAGAGGAACAAAGATGTGAAGATGCTTTAGAGCTTTTAGGCGAGCTTGTCAAAAGATCGGATGCAAATCTTATTAAAACCCCAAATATTTCAGCTTCTATTCCTCAGCTTAAGGCGGCAATTAAAGAATTGCAAGATAAGGGTTACATGTTACCAAATTACCCAGATGAGCCAAAAAATGATGAAGAATTGCAAATTAAAACAAAATATCAAAAAGTTTTAGGTTCAGCGGTTAATCCTGTATTAAGACAAGGAAATTCAGATCGTCGTTCAACAAAAGCGGTAAAAGACTATGCAAAAAACAATCCTTATCGTGTGGTTGAGTTTAATCCAAACTCAAAAACTCGTGTTTCTTACATGAAAGAAGGGGATTTTTTCTCTAATGAAAAAGCGGTTTTAATCGATCAAGATTGTGTGGCTAATATAGAATTTACAAGCGTTGATGGTAAAAATGAAATTTTAAAAGAGGGCTTAAAACTTGAAAAAAATGAAATTTTAGACGCTACTTTTATGGATGTGCAAAAACTTCAGGAATTTTATGCAAAAGAAATTAAAGCAAGCAAAGATGATGATGTGCTTTTTTCTTTGCATTTAAAAGCTACAATGATGAAAGTAAGTGATCCTATACTTTTTGGCTATGCGGTAAAAGTATTTTTTAAAGAATTATTTATCGAATTTCAAGATGAATTTGAAAAATTAGGTATTAATCCAAATAATGGTTTAAGTGAGCTTTTAAGTAAGATCGAAAATTCAAGCAAAAAAGATGAAATTTTACAAAAATACAATGAAATTTTAGCTAAATCTGCAGATATTTCTATGGTAAATTCAGATAAAGGTATTACAAATCTTCATGTTCCAAGCGATGTTATTGTTGATGCTTCTATGCCTGCAATGCTTAAAAATGGCGCAAGATTGTGGGATAAGGAAGGTAAGGAAAAGGACACAAATGCCGTAATTCCTGATCAAACTTACGCAACTATTTATGAAGCAGTTGTTGAAGATTTGCATAAAAATGGTACTTTAAATCCTTCAAAACTTGGCAGTGTATCTAATGTAGGTTTAATGGCTAAAAAGGCCCAAGAATATGGCTCGCACGATAAAACCTTTGTGGCTAAAGAAGAAGGAGCTTTTAAAATAGTTTCTAACGGTAAAGTTTTATTAGAACATAAGGTTAGAAAAGGTGATATTTATAGAGTCAATCAGGCTAAATTTGATGCGGTGTTAAATTGGATTGATTTAGGTATAGAAAGATCAGAACTTAGTGGAGCCGAAGCTATTTTTTGGTTAGATAGCAAAAGAGCTAGTAATAAAATCATGATAACTTTGGTACAAAATCGTTTAAAAGAAAAGGGTAAAGATATAGCCATTTTAGCTCCAAAAGAAGCTTGTTTAAGAAGTTTAGAGTTAATCCGAGAAGGTAAAGATGTTATTTCTATCACGGGTAATGTTTTAAGGGATTATTTAACCGATCTTTTTCCTATTTTAGAGCTTGGAACAAGTGCAAAAATGCTTTCTGTTGTGCCTATGTTAAATGGTGGAGCTATGTTTGAAACAGGAGCAGGGGGTTCAGCGCCTAAACAAGTAGAACAATTAGTCGAAGAAAATCATCTGCGTTGGGATAGTTTGGGTGAATTTTTGGCTTTGCAAGCAAGTTTGGAATTTTATGCAAATAAATGTAGCAATCATAAAGCTAAGGTTTTGGCAGAATGTCTTGATGAGGCTATAGGCGAATGGCTTGAAAATAATAAAGCTCCATCAAGAAAAGTTAAAGAAGATGATAATAGAACAAGTCATTTTTATTTAGCAATGTATTTTGCAAATCATTTAGCAAGACAAGCAAGTGATATGGAGCTTCAAAGCTTTTTTAAAGATATTGCCCTAGAGCTTTCTTCTAATGAAGAAAAAATCAGAGCCGAATTTAATGATGCACAAGGTGTGAAAGTGGATTTGGGTGGATATTATAAATTTGATGATGAAAAAGCAAATAAAATCATGCGTCCAAGTGCAACTTTTAACGCTATTTTAGAAAAAATAGGACAAAGATGAAAATTACTGTTATAGGGGCTGGTAATGTAGGCTCAAGCGTAGCTTATGCTTTGATTTTAAGAGAGATAGCAAATGAAATTGTTTTAGTAGATATCAATGAGGATTTACTTTATGCAAAAGAACTAGAGCTTACTCAAAGCATAGCTGCTTTAAATTTAAATATAGATTTACTTTGCACTAAAGATTATACTCATACTAAAAATTCAGATATAGTGCTTTTTAGCGCAGGTTTTGCTAGAAAAGATGGGCAAAGTAGAGAAGAATTGCTTCAGTTAAATACAAGCATTATGCTTGATTGTGCTAAAAAAATTAAAGATTTTACAGAAGATCCGCTTTTTATTATTTTAACTAATCCTGTGGATTTTCTACTTAATACTCTTTATGAAAGCGGAATTTTTTCATCAAAGAAAATTATAGCCATGGCAGGAGTTTTAGACAATGCAAGATTTAAGTACGAGCTTGCCAAAAAACTTAAGGTCAAGATGTCAAGCGTGGATACAAGACTTATTGGTTTTCATAATGATGATATGGTTTTGGTAAAATCTTACGCAAGTGTTAAAAATAAAAATATAAGCGAATTTTTAAATGAAGAAGAATTTGATGATTTGGAAAATGAAGTTAAAACAGGTGGAGCTAAAGTAATTAAACATCTTAAAACTTCAGCTTATTTAGCCCCTGCTAGTGCTTGCATAAGAATGCTTGAGTCCATAAGAAGTGGCGAGTTTTTACCTATGAGTGTGATTTTACATGGAGAATTTGGAGTGCAAAACAAAGCCTTGGGAGTTATGGCAAGATTAGGACTTGAAGGTGTGATTGAAATCATGAGATTAGATCTTAGTTTGCAAGAAAAAGACAAATTAGAAAAATCTTTAATCAAATATCAATATAAAGGAGAATAAATGAACATACATGAGTATCAAGCAAAAGCAATTTTTGCAGACAATGGCATCCCTACCTTAAAGGGAAAAGTTGCATTTAGCGTAGATGAAGCTGTGGCTAATGCTAAAGAATTAGGCGGTAGTGTTTGGGCAGTTAAAGCTCAAATTCACGCAGGAGGCCGTGGTCTTGGTGGTGGTGTTAAAATCGCTAAGAATTTAGATGAGGTAAAAGATTACGCAAGTAAAATTTTAGGAATGAATTTAGTAACTCATCAAACAGGACCTGAAGGTAAGCTTGTACAAAAACTTTATATAGAAAGTGGCGCTAATATAGTAAAAGAGTATTATTTGGCTATTTTATTTAATAGAATGGCAGAGCAAATTACCATTATCGCTTCAAGTGAAGGAGGGATGGATATAGAAAAAGTAGCCAAAGAAAGCCCTGAAAAAATTGCAAAAGTAGGTATTGATCCACAAATTGGATTTAAAATGTTTCATGGACTTGAAGTAGCGAGAGTTTTAGGACTTGATAAAGATGAAGGCAAAAAACTCATTTCTATGATAGCTAAACTTTATAAGCTTTACATGGATAAAGATATGAATATGCTTGAAATCAATCCTTTAATTAAAACTACAGAAGGAGATTTTTATGCTCTTGATGCAAAATGCAGTTTTGATGATAGTGCACTTTATCGTCATCCTGAAATTGCTGAACTTAGAGATATTACCGAAGAAAATCCTGCTGAAAGAGAAGCGGCTGAATTTGGCTTAAGCTATGTGAAATTAGATGGAGATGTAGCTTGTATGGTAAATGGCGCGGGTCTAGCAATGGCAACTATGGATATTATTAATTATAGTGGTGCAAAACCTGCAAATTTCTTAGATGTAGGTGGGGGAGCTTCTCCTGAAACTGTTGCAAAGGCTTTTGAAATTATTTTAAGAGATAAAAATGTAAAAGTTATATTTATTAATATCTTTGGTGGCATTGTTCGTTGTGATAGGATAGCAAATGGAATTTTAGAAGCTACTAAGAATGTTGAGGTAAATATTCCAATTGTAGTGCGTCTTGATGGCACTAACGCAGCAGAAGCAAAGACAATTTTAGATAATTCAAATCTTAAAAATATCAAAGCAGCAACCAATCTTAAAAACGGTGCAGAGCTTGTAAAAAGTTTAGTAGGATAAGGATAGAAAATGAGTATATTGGTTAATAAAAATACAAAAGTAATAGTTCAAGGTTTTACGGGTAAAGAAGCAACTTTTCACGCTGAGCAATGCATGGCTTATGGTACAAATATAGTTGGAGGTGTCACCCCTCATAAAGGCGGACAAACTCATTTAGGTAAACCAGTTTTTGATACCGTTGCAGATGCGGTTAAAGCAACAAAGGCTGACGTGAGCTTGATCTTTGTACCTGCTTTTGCTGTGGGTGATAGCGTGATTGAAGCAGCCGATGCGGGTATTAAGCTTGCAGTTGTAATCACAGAGCATACACCTGTAAAGGATATGATGTTTGCTAAGCAATATGCTAATAAAAAGGGTATGAAAATCATTGGACCAAATTGTCCAGGTATTATCACTTCTGAAGAATGCAAATTAGGAATTATGCCAGGTTTTATTTTTAAAAAAGGTTGCGTGGGGCTTATTTCAAAAAGTGGAACTTTAACTTATGAAGCTGCTAATCAGGTAGTTCAAGGTGGTTATGGAATTTCTACTGCAGTAGGAATTGGCGGTGATCCTATCATAGGTCTTGCTTATAAAGAACTTTTAAGTGAATTCCAAAAAGATGATGAAACTAAAGCTATTGTAATGATAGGTGAAATTGGTGGTAGTTTGGAAGTGGAAGCGGCTAAATTTATTAAAGAAAATATTAGCAAACCTGTGGTAGCATTCATTGCAGGTGCAACTGCTCCAAAAGGTAAAAGAATGGGGCATGCAGGTGCCATAGTAGGAAGTGCTGATGAAAGTGCTGTGGCTAAAAAAGAAGCTTTGAAAAGTTACGGAATTCATGTGGTGGATTCTCCGGCTTTAATTGGTGAAGAAATTCAAAAAATATTAGGTTGATAAAGGAAAAACATGAGTATGACAGCTCCAAAAGATACCCCTGTTTGGGTAGATGAGCATAGATGCAAAGCATGCAATATTTGTGTTAGCTATTGCCCCGCTGGGGTTTTAGCTATGCGCGATGATGTGCATGCGGTTTTAGGACAAATGATAGAGGTGGTACACCCTGAATCCTGTATAGGCTGTACCGAGTGTGAGACACATTGCCCTGATTTTGCTATTATGGTGGCAAAAAGAGATGAATTTAAATTTGCTAAACTTACTGCTGAGTCTAAAGATAGAGCTGTAGCCGTAAAAAATAACAAATACAAAAAATTAACATAGGAAAAATAATGAGAGAAGTTATAGCAACAGGTAATGTTTTAATCGCCAAAGCTGCGATTGATTGTGGATGTAAATTTTTTGGAGGCTATCCTATTACCCCTAGTAGTGAGATAGCTCACGAGCTAAGTCATATGCTTCCTGCAAATGATGGAACTTTTATACAAATGGAAGATGAAATTTCAGGTATTAGTGTGGCTATTGGTGCGGCAATGAGTGGAGTAAAATCCATGACTGCAAGTAGCGGTCCTGGAATTTCTTTAAAAGCAGAGCAAATAGGACTTGCATTTATTGCCGAAATTCCACTTGTGATTGTAAATGTTATGAGAGGTGGTCCTTCAACAGGTCTTCCAACCCGTGTAGCACAAGGAGATTTGTTTCAGGCTAAAGCACCAACTCATGGGGATTTTGCAAGCATTGCTATTGCTCCTGCAAGTCTTGAAGAAGCTTATACAGAAACCATTAGAGCGTTTAATTTAGCTGAAAAATATATGACTCCAGTGTTTTTACTTATGGATGAAACTGTAGGGCATATGAATGGTAAAGCGGTTTTACCTGATTTAAAAGATATTAAAGTTTATAACCGTAAAAAATTCGAAGGAGATAAAAAGGATTATAAACCTTATGCAGCAGGAGAAAATGAGCCTGCAACTTTAAATCCTTTCTTTACAGGTTATCGTTATCATGTTACAGGACTTCATCATGGAGATATAGGTTTTCCAACTGAAGATGGAGTTATAGTGAAAAAAAATATGGAAAGACTCATAGGTAAAATTAAAAACAATCAAGAAGATATTTGTGCTTATGAAGAGTATATGCTTGATGATGCTGAATTTTTAATCATTGCTTATGGAAGCGTGAGTCGTTCAGCAAAAGAAGCTATACAAAGATTAAGAGAACAAGGGATTAAAGTGGGACTTTTCCGTCCAATTACTCTTTATCCAGTGGCTGAGAAAAAAATCGCTGAAGTTGTAAGCAAATTTAAAAAAGTAATGGTAAGCGAGCTTAATATGGGACAATATCTTGAAGAGATTGAAAGAGTAACTTCGCGTCGCGATTTTATTAGTTTACACCGTGCAAATGGTCGTCCTATCACTCCAAGTGAAATTATTGCTAAGGTAAAGGAGAGTATATAAATGGCTTTTAATTATGATGAATATCTAAGAGTAGATAAAATGCCTACTCAGTGGTGCTGGGGATGTGGCGATGGTGTTGTTTTAAAATGTATTATCCGTGCAATAGAAAAACTTGGTTGGAATATGGATGATGTTTGTCTTGTTTCGGGTATAGGTTGTAGTGGTAGAATGAGTTCTTATGTAAATTGCAATACAGTTCATACAACTCATGGTAGAGCCATAGCTTATGCAACAGGTATTAAATTAGCCAATCCTAGTAAACATGTTATTGTGGTAAGTGGAGATGGGGATACTTTGGCAATTGGTGGAAATCATACCATACATGGTTGTCGTAGAAATATCGATTTAACACATATTGTGATCAATAACTTCATTTATGGACTTACGAATTCTCAAACAAGTCCAACCACTCCAAAAGGTTTTTATACAGTAACAGCTCAATTTGGAAATATTGATCCAAATTTTGATGCGTGTGAATTAACTAAAGCTGCAGGAGCTTCTTTTGTGGCAAGGGGTAATGTGATCGAAGCTAATAAGCTTGAAAATTTAATTTATAAGGCTTTAGCACACAAGGGTTATAGTTTTGTAGATGTTTTTTCAAATTGTCATATCAATCTAGGTAGAAAAAACAAAATGGGCGAAGCTGTAGCTATGCTTGATTGGATTAAAAATCGCGTTGTGGATAAAGCTAAATTTGAAAGCATGGACTTTGAAGAAAGAAAAGATAAATTTCCAACAGGAATTTTACATGAAGATAATTCTCAGCCAGAATACTGCCACGCTTATGAAGAAGTACGTCGTGCAGCCAAAGAAAAAAGAATGGTGGATTTAGGAGCTTTAAAATGAAATATCAATTAAGATTTGGCGGTGAAGGCGGACAAGGTGTTATCACCGCAGGAGAAATTTTAGCAGAAGCAGCCATTAAAGAAGGTCGCCAAGCTTTTAAGGCTTCAACTTATACTTCACAAGTGCGTGGTGGCCCTACTAAGGTGGATATTATCATTGATGATAAAGAAATTTTATTTCCTTATGCTGTAGAAGGGGAGATAGACTTTATGCTTTCGACTGCAGATAAGGGCTATAAAGGTTTTCGTGGCGGTGTAAAAGAAGGAGGCATCATAGTTGTAGAGCCAAATTTGGTACATCCTGAAAGTGAAGATTATAAAAAATGGCAAATTTTTGAAATTCCTATTATTACCATAGCTAAAGATGAGGTAGGAAATGTGGCTACTCAATCAGTTGTAGCACTTGCAATTGCTGCTTATATGAGCAAATGTATAGATTTAGATGTTTTAAAGGAAACTATGCTTCATATGGTTCCTGCAAAAACTCGTGACGCAAATGCTAAAGCTTTTGATTTGGGTGTAAAATACGCCACTCAAGCAAAACCACATTCATAATAAATTCCGCATTATGCGGAATTTAACTTCTAAAATTTTACATATTGCAAATAAAATTTAAATTTTAATTATTTTAATTTAGCTACTTTTAACGATTAAAATTTTATAATCAAAAACTTATATTTTCAAGGAAAATTAATGGATTTTTTTGATGAAATGTTTAATAAAACTCCAAAAGAAAAATTTATAGAAATTATACAAAATGGAAATTTAGGAGCCTTAGAAAAAGTTTTTGAGGAATTTTTTGCTGATCATATTGCCATGGTAGAACTTTTAGAAAAACAAGGTTTAACAGAAATGGATGTAAAAAATTTCATATTAGAAAATGGTGATTTTATAGAAGAAAGGCAAAATGATATTTATATAGAATTAGGCGCAAAAATTTTAGGACACGAAGGCTAAAATTGTTTAAAATAAGCCCTTGTTTAATTTGTATTTTTTTTATTTTTAGTAATGTTTTAGCATCTGAACCAACTTTTGATTATACTTATAAATTTATACTTAAAAAAGATGAGAGAGCTAGTGTGCAGATTAAAGAAATAGGCTATGAAGATAAGGTGCAAAATTTTGATTTTTATTGGACTTTGTTTGATAATACTAATATCATCGTACATTCGAAATTTCGCAAATATCCGCGTCAATTTGTGATGAGTTTAAGAAGAAATTTAGATTGGGTAACTCAAACTTTAATACCTGATTATACCAATCCACATATTGATAGAGCAAGACTGATTTTAGAATTTAGTGCTTATAATAAAGGTTTGGCAACTTTTACAGTTTATATAGAAGATAAGGAATCTCGCTTAATGGTAGAATTTTTAGATCCGAGAAAAAAAGCTTTACAAAATCCACCGCAAAACAATCAGGTTGTTCCTATGATTAATTTTAACGAACCTCAGGTAAAACCATTAACAAACAAAGAAAATAATAATAGCAATTAACAAGGAAAAGATAGTGCAAAAAATAGATGAATTAATAAAACAGTTTTTAGAAGAACTTGGCTATGAACCTATTTTAAATATGCTTTCAAATGTAAAATCAGGAAAGAAATTACGTTCTAAATTATTATTAGCTATCGCAGATGAGAGTGAGATTGCTTTTAAAATTTGTGCAACTATAGAATTGATACATCTTGCTAGTTTGTTGCATGATGATATTATCGATGAGAGTGAATTAAGGCGTGGAGCAAGATCTGTCAATGCTGAATTTGGTACAAAAAATGCTCTTATGTTGGGCGATATTTTGTATTCCAAAGCCTTTTATGAATTAAGTAAAATGGATGCTAGATTTGCAAGTATTATTTCAGATGCTGTTGTAAAGCTTGCTATAGGCGAACTTATGGATGTTGATTTGGGAGAGAAATTTAATATCAATAAAGAAGCTTATTTGAAAATGATCTATAATAAAACAGCTGTTTTGATCGAAGCAAGTGCGAGATGCGGAGCTATTTTGGCTGGATTATATGAAAAAGATTTTGCAGAATATGGAAAAAATTTAGGACTCGCTTTTCAGATGATTGATGATATTTTAGATATTAAGAGTGATGAAAAAATTCTTGGAAAACCTGCTATGAATGATTTTAAAGAGGGTAAGACTACCTTACCTTATATTTATCTTTATGAAAATTTACAAGAACAAGATAGGATATATTTGCAGACTTTATTTAAAAAAGATTTAAATGAAAATGAAAAAGAGTGGCTAAAAACTAAATTTGAAGAACAAAAAGCTTTGGAAAAAGCTATTTTAGAAGCTAAAACTTATACAAAAAAGGCTAGTAAAGCGATTGAAAAATATGATAATAACAAGCTTAATGATATTATTAAAGCTATGATAGATAGGGAATTTTAATGTATTATTGTATATCTTTTACTCATAAAAATACAGATATTGCCTTAAGGGAAAAGTTAAGCTTTTCCAATGAAGCTAAAAAAAGTGAGTTTTTAAAAATCATTAGCACTCATGAAAATATTGAAGAATGTTTGGTTATAAGTACTTGCAATCGTGTTGAAATTATTGCTTTTGTAAAAATGGCCTGTGCGGAGTTTATTGTTAAATCTTTGGCTTTACTTTGTGATGTTGATAAAGATATTTTGCTTGAAAAAGCTGATATTTTTGAAGATAGTGGAGCAATCCACCATCTTTTTTCTGTAGCAAGTTCTTTGGATAGTTTGGTGGTCGGCGAAACTCAGATAGCAGGACAATTAAAAGATGCCTTTGCTTTTGCTGTAAAAAATAATTTTTGCGGAGTACACCTTTCAAGAGCGGTACATAGTGCTTTTAAATGTGCTGCTAAGGTACGCAATGAAACTCAAATTTCTAAAAATCCTATTTCTGTAGCTAGCGTTGCCGTGGCAAAAGCAAAAGAACTTGCAGATTTAACACAGAAAAAAGCTGTTGTTATTGGAGCTGGAGAGATGGGGGAACTTGCAGCAAAACATTTAATTGCTGCGGGTGCTAAAGTGATTATTTTAAATCGTGATTTACAAAAAGCCAAAGATTTGTGTGAGAGACTTGGTGTTTTAAGCGAATATGATAGTTTAGAAAATTTAAAAAAATATTTAAATCAATATGAGTTTTTTTTCTCAGCTACTAATGCACCAAATGCTATTATTACAAATTCTTTAATAGAAGAACTTCCTTACAAAAGGTATTTTTTTGATATTGCAGTTCCAAGGGATATCGATATTAATGAAAATGAAAATATATCTGTTTTTGCTGTAGATGATCTTGAGATTGTGGTTCAAAAAAATTTAGCACTAAGAGAACAAGAAGCTCGTATGGCTTATGGGATAATAGGTCGTGAAACAAGTGAATTTTTTAGGTATTTAAACGATTTGGCTTTGATGCCTATTATCAAAGCCATACGCTTGCAAGCTAAAGAATATGCAGATAAACAACTTGAAATTGCGTTAAAAAAAGGATATTTGAAAAAATCTGATAAAGAAGAAGCTAGAAAGTTGATTCATCAAGTTTTTAAGGCTTTTTTACACACACCTACTGTGAATTTGAAACATTTACAAGGTAAAATGCAAAGCGATACAGTGATTAATGCTATGCGTTATGTTTTTGATTTGCAAAATAATCTTGAAGGTTTAAATCAATATAAATGTGAATTTGATATGGAGAATAATGATGAGATTTACTAAATTTTATGCACCAAGTTTAAAAGAAGCGCCAAAAGATGCGAGTTTGCCTAGTCATATTTTTTTAACGCGTGCGGGTTTTGTAGAACAAATTGGCAGTGGACTTTATAATTTCTTGCCTTTAGGAAAAAGAGTTTTAGATAAGATTAAAAATATAGTTAAAGAAGAAATGGATAAGGCTGGAGCACAAGAAGTAAATCTTAGTTTTATCACTCCTGCAAGTTTGTGGCAAGAAAGTGGGCGTTATAATGTTTTTGGAAAAGAACTTCTGCGTTTTAAAGACAGAAAAGAAAATGAATTTGTTTTAGGCCCAACACATGAAGAAGCTATGCTTTCTTTGGTAAAAAACAAAATCACAAGCTATAAGCAACTTCCTTTGCATTTATATCAAATCGGACTTAAATTTCGTGATGAAGCAAGGCCTAGATTTGGGCTTTTAAGATGTCGTGAATTTTTAATGAAAGATGGATATAGTTTTCATGCTAATGAAGAAGATTTAGGGCGTGAGTTTGAGCTTATGTATAAAACTTATTCTCAAATTTTACAAAGAATGGGACTTGATTTTAGAGCAGTTGAAGCTGATAGTGGGGCTATTGGTGGAAGCGGTTCTAAGGAATTTATGGTTTTGGCAAAAAATGGGGAAGATGATATTTTAATTTGCGAAAATTGTGATTATGCGGCTAATGTTGAAGCTGCAAAAAGAGCTAAAAAAATTTGTCAAGATGAGCGTCCCGAAGCAAATTATGCAAGTAAATTTCACACTCCAAATATTAAAACTATAGATTCTTTAGCACAATTTTTTAAAATCAATGCTTTTTATACGATTAAAGCAGTGGTAAAAAAAGCTATTTATGAAAATGAAAGCAAATTAGTTGTGTTTTTTATAAGAGGAAGTGATGATTTACAAGAAATCAAGGCTCAAAATGCTTGCAATGCCCTTGAACTAGTCGATGCAAGCGAAGAAGAATTAGAAAAAGCTGGCTTGGTAGCTGGTTTTATAGGTTTTGTGGGATTAAAAGATATAGATTTTTATATAGATTTTGAGCTTGAAAACGAAAAGCAAATGATTATGGGTGCGAATGAAAAAGATTATCATTTAATCGGCATTGATGTTGTAAATTTAAACAAAGATCGTTTTAAAGATTTGATTGAAGTTAAAGAAGGGGATTGCTGTGCTAAATGTGGAGCAAAATTAAAACAAAGCAAAGGTATAGAAGTAGGGCATATTTTTAAATTAGGACAAAAATATTCTAAAGCGATGAATGTAAATTTCTTAGATGAAAATGGCAAAAGTCAGCCTTTTTATATGGGATGTTACGGCATAGGTGTTTCACGCTTGTTGGCTGTAGCTATTGAAGCAAATCATGATGAAAAAGGATGTATCTGGAATAAAACTTTAGCTCCTTTTGTGCTTGAAATTATTGTTTCAAATCTCAAAGATGAAAAGGCTTTAGAATTTGCTAATAAGCTTTATGAGGATTTAACTAATCTTGGATTAGAGGTATTGCTTGATGATAGAAATGAGCGTTTTGGGGTTAAAATGAATGATTTTGAACTTATGGGTTTTCCTTATGCGTTAGTTATTGGCAAAGGATTAGAAAATAATGAAATAGAGTTTATCCAAAGAGAGGGTTTGATAAAAGAACTTATAAAAACTGATGAACTTATGGAAATTCTTAAAAAGAAAGTGTTATGAATTATAAATTAAGCTTAAGTCCTTTATTTGTACTTGAAATTATTGCAAGTATATTTTTTATAGTGTTTTTTGGTTTTGGTAATTTTTTATTTTTCATACTTTTGAGTATGATTTTTGGTGTGGTTTTATTGGGAATTTTTTGGAAAAATATGCTTGAATTTCAAATGGGTGGCTTAAAGGATATGTTAACACAATTTTCTTTTGTTATCGCAGGGTTTTTACTTGTTTTTCCAGGGATTATTACAAGTGTTTTTGGAATTTTTGTGTTTTTCTTTGGTATTGTTTTGAAAATAATGACTAAATCAAAATATCAATACACTAAGCAAGAGTATCAAAATTCTAATGAAGAAATCATTGATGTTGAAATTATAGAGGATAGAAAATGAAGCTTATTATCGCAACAAGAAAAAGTCAATTAGCTCTTTGGCAAAGTGAACATGTAGCCCAAATTTTAAAAAATACACATCAAATTGAAGTGCTTTTAGAAGGTTTTAAAACAAAAGGCGATGTTTTGCTGGATTCTCCTTTGGCAAAAATTGGTGGCAAGGGACTTTTTACAAAAGAACTTGAAGAAAGTATGTTAAGAAAAGAAGCACATTTGGCGGTGCATAGTTTAAAAGATGTGCCTAGTTTTTTTCCTCAAGGTTTAGTTTTGGCAGCGGTAAGTAAAAGAGAGCAAAGCAATGATGCTATGCTAAGTCAAAATTATAAAGATTTTCTTTCTTTGCCAAAAGGTGCAAAAATAGGCACTACTAGTCTTAGACGCAAGATGCAGATTTTATTATTAAGACCTGATTTAGAGATTATTTCTTTGCGCGGTAATGTTAATTCTCGTATAGAGAAATTAAAAAATAATGAATTTGATGCGATTATTTTAGCTATGGCGGGAATTAAACGCTTAAACTTAGATAAGCAAGTGAATTTTGTTTATGAATTTAGCAAGGATGAACTAATCCCTGCAGCCTCTCAAGGAGCTTTAGGTATAGAAAGTATAAATGATGAAAAAATTTTAAAACTTTTAAAATGTTTAAATGATGAAAATGCTTTGATTGAAACAAGCATTGAAAGGGAATTTATCGCTACTTTAGAAGGGGGTTGTCAGGTTCCTATAGGTATTAACGCAGAGCTTTTAAGGGATGAAATTTGTGTGCGTGCGGTGCTTGGACTACCCGATGGAAGTGAAATTTTAAAAGATAAAAGAATGATTAAAAAGAATGATTTTAAAGGTTTTGGGGAGAGTTTGGCTAAGGAGTTTATTGCTAAAGGTGCTAAAGAACTTTTAAAAAAAGCTGAGAGTATGATATGAAAGAATTTATTCAAATTTTAAAAGAAAATGATCTTTTAAGGGTAATTGAAGAGCCTGTAGATGTAGATCTTGAAATCGCTCATTTAGCTTATATAGAAGCTAAAAAAGGAGAAAAAGGTAAGGCTTTATTATTTAAAAATCCTATAGATAAAAAATTAAATAAACAATATAAATTTCCTGTTTTGATGAATACTTTTTGTAATGAAAAGGCTTTAAATTTAGCTTTTGGGCGTGATTATGAAGAGGTGGCTGAAGAAATTTCAAAACTCACCAAGCTTCATATTCCTACGAGTTTTAAAGCAAAAATGGATTTTTTTATGAATTTGTTAAGTTTTAAAAATGTTCCTCCTAAAAGACTGAAAAAAAATAAAGCCTTGTATGATTATGAAATTTTAAACTCACTTGAAGAACTTCCTATACTAAAAACTTGGGAATATGATGCGGGTAAATTTATCACTATGGGGCAAGTTTATACACAAAATTTAGATAAAACTCAAAATAATCTTGGAATGTATCGTTTGCAAATGAGCGATAAAAATGAACTTTTAATGCATTGGCAAATTCATAAAGATGGGGCAAATTTTTATCACGAATACAAAAATGCTGGTTTTAAAAAAATGCCTATAAGTATAGCTATAGGCGGAGATCCGCTTTATATTTGGTGTTCTCAAGCACCTTTACCTAAAGGAATTTTTGAACTTTTGCTTTATGGTTTTATTAAAAAAACTCCTGCAAAACTTACCCCTTGTGAAAATGGTATTTTTGTACCTTATGATAGTGATGTGGTTATTGAAGGTTATGTGGATTTAGAAGAGTTTAAAATTGAAGGTCCTTTTGGAGATCATACGGGTTTTTACACTCCTGCCGAACTTTTTCCTGTGATGAAAGTAGAAAAAATTTATACTAAAAAAGATGCGATCTATCAAGCAACGGTTGTAGGAAAGCCTCCTTTAGAAGATAAGATTATGGGGCTTGGTACCGAAAGAATTTTTTTACCCTTGCTTCAAACTTCAGTTCCAGATTTACTTGATTATAATATGCCCGAAAATGGAGTTTTTCATAATCTTATCTTAGCAAAAATCGATGCAAAATATCCCGCTCATGCGCAACAAATCATGCATGCATTTTGGGGAGTGGGGCAAATGAGCTTTGTTAAACATGCAATTTTTGTGGATAAAAATGCACCTTCTTTGAAAGATTATGATGCTTTAATTCCTTATATTTTAAATCGTTTTGATACGGAAAAAATTTTAATTTCAGAAGGAATTTGCGATCAATTAGATCATGCTTCGCCTAATGCTTGTTTTGGGGGTAAAGCAGGACTTGATGCTTGCAAGGAAACACAAGTAGAAGAGCTTGAAATTTTAGAAGATAAAAAATTATTAGAACTTTTTAAAACTAAGGTAGAGCTTTTAAATTTAAAGCAATTTTATAAAGAAAGCAAAAGTCCTATAGTTTGCATTTTGCTTGATAAAAAAGAAAAAATCGAACAAAGTTTTAATAAACTTTTAGAATTTAAAAAACATTTTAGGATTTTAGTATTTTTGGATACCGAAAATAAGCTTGAAAACCCTTATATGCTTGTTTGGCGTGTGGTAAATAATATAGATGCTAAAAGAGATATTTTTATCAAAGAAGAAAGACTTGGAGTGGATGCAAGTGCTAAGGGTGAAGCTGAGGGCTATTTAAGAACTTGGCCTAAGCAAACAGATTGCACTAAAAGCGTGATAGAAGATTTAATCTTGCGTAATATCTTAGAAAATAATCCAGATCTTTTTAATAAATTTGAAATTTTTTAATAAATTTGAAATTTTTTTAAAATTTTGGCACAGTTTTTGCTTACTGTTTTTTATATTGAAAAATAAATTTTTCTTTATAGGGTGTTCATAATTTTATAAATTTGTCGATATAAGCTTGTAACTAGCAATAAGAAATTTTAAAAAGGATTTTAAAATGGAAATATCGAAGGCAAATGGGCAAATGGATACAGCTTTGGCAAACATTAGCCAAAGAACAAGTGAGACACAGGCTAGTTTAAACATTCAAACCGATAGAAGTCAAAGCCAAGGAGGCGATGATGGACAACAACAAGGTGTGAGTGAAAAGTTAGCTGATATTACAAAAAAGTTAAATGAACAAATGGATTCTTTAGATACTAATGTTCGTTTTGGTTATAGCGATAAAATTAATTCTATGTATATTAGCGTGACTGAAAAAAGTACTGGAAGGGAAATTCGTCAAATTCCTAGCGAAGAAGCTATGAGATTAGCTGAGTATTTTAGAGATGTGATAGGAATGATATTTGATAAGGAGAGTTAAAAATGGCATTTGGTAGTTTATCTAGTTTAGGATTTGGTTCTGGAGTATTAAAACAAGAAACCTTAGATAAGTTAAAAGAAGCAGAACAAAAGGCTCGTATTGATCCTTATACTAAAAAAATTGAAGAAAATACAACCAAACAAAAAGATTTAACCGAGCTTAAAACCAAGCTTTCTACTTTTCAAACAGCTGTGTCATCGTTGGGAGATTCTACAGCTTTTGCTAAAAGAAAGGTTATAGCAAGTATCACTGATAATCCTCCTGCAAGCCTTAGTGTGACTTCAGGTGTTGCTTTGCAAAGCATGAATATCAATGTGACTCAACTTGCTCAAAAAGATGTTTATCAAAGCAAGGGCTTGGTAAATGATACAGGAATTATCAATGCAAGTTTAAAAGAACCTACAAATTTAACTTTTTTTTCTAATGGAAAAGAATACAGTGTCACTATAGATAAAAATACGACTTATAAAGATTTGGCTGATAAGATCAATACTGCTACGGGTGGAGAAATTGTAGCTAAGATGGTAAATACAGGAGAAAAAGACGCACCTTATCGTTTAACTTTAACAAGCAAGGAAACAGGTGAAGATAATGCTATAAGCTTTTATCCAGGGAAAAAGAATGCTGATGGGAAATATCAAGTTGATGAAAATGCTAAAGGTGTTTTTGAAAGTCTTGGTTGGCAACTCGACGATAAAGCTTTAGGTGCTGAAGATTTTGATCCTGCTAAAAGTAAAAAAGGTGTTGGCATTATTGATAGCGAAGATAATCCTTTGCATATTCAAAAAGCTCAGGATGCTAAATTTACCATGGATGGTATCAAGATGACAAGATCGAGCAATACTATAACCGATCTTGGTGTAGGTATTACTTTGACTTTAAATAAAACAGGTGAAATTAATTTTGATGTTCAGCAAGATAGTGAGTCTGTTACCAAGGCTATGCAAGATATGGTTGATGCCTATAATGGTTTAGTGTTAAATCTTAATGCCGCTACAGACTATAACAGCGAAACAGGAACCAAAGGTTCTTTACAAGGCGTAACCGAAGTAAATTCTATTCGATCTAGTATTATTTCTGTGCTTTTTAAAACTCAATCAGTTGATGGTACCGTAGAAGATACTAATGGAAATAAAGTAAGTGCCAAGGTAATGCTTTCTTTGCAAGACTATGGTTTAAGTATGACTGAGTCAGGAACTTTAAATTTTGACTCTTCTACTTTTGAAAGCAAGATGAAAGAAAATCCTGATTTAACTGAAAGCTTTTTTTCAGGCATTACTCAATACAAGGATATAAACTATACTGGTGATTTAATTAAAGAAGGTAGTCTTAACAAATATGTGGGTGAAGGTGATGATAAAGGTATAAGTTTTTCTTCAGGTAAGTTTCAAATTGTTACGAATTTTGAAACTTATGATTTATCTAAAAATGCTGATGGAACTGATTTTAAATTAACAGGAAAAACAGAACAAGAAATGCTTCAAAATCTAGCTGATCATATCAATAGTAAAGGTATTGAAGGTTTAACAGTTAAAGTTGAAACTTATGAAAAAGATGGAGAAAAAGGATATAAGCTTAATTTTAAAACCGACGGAAGTTCTGATTTTGCCATAAAAGGAGATAGCGAATTTCTTAAACAATTTGGCTTAAGCCAAACGAGCATTGCTGCTGAGGCAGTTGAAGGTGTAGGTGTTTTTGCTCAGCTTAAAACAACTTTACGAGGTATAACAGGCAAAGATGGCTCTTTAACAAAATATGATGAGAGTTTAACAAATGATACAAAGGCATTAAATGCATCAAAAGAATCTGCTCAAAAATTGATAGATACTAGATATGATACTATGGCAAATCAATGGTTGCAATATGAGAGTATTTTAAATAAACTCAATCAACAGTTATCAACTGTAACCAATATGATTAATGCAGCAAATAATTCAAGCAATAGTTAAGGACAAAAAAGATGCAAAATAGTTTAGCTTATAATGCTTATTCTCAAAATCAAGCGGGGATAGAATCTCCGCAAAAACTTATCGAAATGCTTTATGAAGGGATTTTGCGTTTTTGTGCAAGAGCTAAAGTGGCAATAAGAAATGAGGATATAGAGCAAAGAGTATACTTTGTAAAAAGAACAACAGCTATTTTTATAGAGCTTATTAATACTTTAGATTATGAAAAAGGTGGAGATGTGGCGCATTATTTAAGTGGGCTTTATACAAGAGAAATTCAACTTTTATCTTTAGCAAATTTAGAAAATAACGAAGAGAGAATCAATGAAGTTATAAATGTAACCAAAGGTTTGCTAGAAGCTTGGAGAGAAGTGCATAGCAATGAAACAGTGGATCAATGATTTTAAACTCGCGTTAATTCAAGAAGATATTAATAAGCTTGAAAATTTACTTAATGAACTTGATATGAAAGCTTTTGTTAAAAATTTAGCCAAAAAATCGCCTTCAGAAGATTTTTTAAAAGAAAATGTAAATGATGTATTTCATCAAGTTCAAGCTCTTTTGCGAGAAGCTGTTATGCTGATTGAACAAAAGAAAAAAACAAAAGCTGTTGAAATTCAAAAATTTCAAAAAGCTTTGACCTATGTTAAATCTTAAAAAAGCATAGCGATAAGCCGAGTTCTGTCTTGAATGCTCATTTATCTAGTTTTGTTTTTGCAAACAAAATCAAGCGAAGGGTTAAAATAAAGACGCTAACCATCCCTTCTTGCTGCACATTGGGTTTACATAGCCGAAATTGTTACCAAAATCGCTGGTAGGCTTTTACCCCACCGTTTCACCTTTTCCACTTGTGTGGTAGTTTCCTTTCTGTTGCACTATCCCTTAGGTTGCCCTAGCCATCTGTTAGATGGAATGCTTGTCTTTAGCAGCTCGGACTTTCCTCTTCTAAAAAGAAGCGAGCATTTACTATGCTTTAAATTTAAATTTTAGCGTAATTTTACTTATTTTTTTATCAAATAAAATAATTTTATTGTGATATCAATCAAAATTTGATAGAATTATTTTTTATTTTTTAACAAAGGAAATTTATGGCATCTTATTCAATGGGTGATTTAAAAAAGGGACTTAAAATAGAAATCGATGGAATTCCTTTTAAAATAGTTGAGTATCAGCATGTAAAACCAGGTAAAGGTCCTGCTTTTGTGCGTATTAAAATCAAATCTTTTATTGATGGTAAAGTACTTGAAAAAACTTTCCATGCAGGCGATAAATGTGAAGCTCCAAATTTAGAAGATAAAACTATGCAGTATCTTTATGATGATGGTGAAAATTGCCAATTTATGGATACACAAACATATGAACAAGTAGCTATCAGTGATGATGATGTGGGTGAGGCAAAAAAATGGATGCTTGATGGTATGATGGTAGATGTACTTTTTCATAATGGCAAGGCTATCGGCGTAGAAGTTCCACAAGTTGTTGAACTCAAAATCATCGAAACGGCTCCAAATTTCAAAGGCGATACTCAAGGATCAAATAAAAAACCAGCTACTTTAGAAACAGGCGCAGTAGTGCAAATTCCTTTTCATGTGCTAGAAGGTGAAGTTATACGCGTTGATACTGTGCGTGGTGAGTATATAGAAAGAGCGAACAAGTAATACAAAAAAAGCTTTTGGACTATTCCAAGGCTTTTTTAAATTTATATAAAATTTATTTTGTTACTTAATTTCTCATTTCATTCTTAAAAATATTTTTTTAAACTTTTCTTCAATTTAAAATTTCTATAATATTTCTAATTTATATTGTGGAGATGATTGATGGAATGGTTACTTCTTGCTTCTATACCTTTGATTGTTTTAGGTTTTGCTTTAAAGATTAACCCCTTTTTAGTGGTAACTTCAGTTGGAATTTATGCTGGACTTGTTTCAGGTTTTGATTTTGTTAAGGTTGTTAGTGATATAGGAAAATCTTTTGTAGATAATCGCTATGTTGCTATAATTTGGCTTATTTTACCTTTACTTGCTGTTTTGGAACGCAAAGGCTTAAGAGAGCAGGCTAAAAATTTAATATCCAAAATAAAAGTTGCCAGTACAGGACGAATTTTAATGTGTTATTTTGTTTTTAGACAAGTTACTGCAGCTTTAGGGCTTTTATCTTTAGGCGGACATGCACAGATGATAAGACCTTTAATAGCCCCTATGGCAGAAGCTGCAGCTAAGCTTAAATTTAAAAACTTAACACATAAAGATAGTCAAAAAATCAAAGCCTTTTCTGCGGGAACGGATAATGTTGCTGTATTTTTTGGAGAGGATATTTTTATAGCCGTGCATTCTATTTTATTTATTAAAGCTTTTTATGAGAACAATGGTATTATTGTTGAGCCATTGCATTTATCAGTTTGGGCTATACCAACTGGAATTTTGGCTTTAATTATCCATTGTTCTAGACTTTATTTATTTGATAAAAGATTAGAAAAAACTTATAAAGGGTTGAGTGATGATAAGTCTTGATTTGCTTTATTATATTGTAGGAATTTTATTTTTAGTTTTTGGAATTTTAAGTTTTTCTAATCAAGCTAAAGATATAAAATCAAGAATAAGCGGCGGGGTATTCTGGATAAGTTATAGTTTTACTTTTTTACTAGCAGGAGTTTTGCCTCATTTTGTGATGGGTTGTATAGTGATTTTACTAGCACTTATAGCAGGATTTAATTTATTAAAACCAGCAAAGATTGAAGTTAGCAAAGAAGAAAAAGAATACGAGATAAAACATGCAAATATTTATAAAAATAAACTTTTTATTCCTGCTTTAATGGTTCCTTTGATTACACTTATTGGGACTTTTTTATTTCCCTATTTGAGTTTTTTTGAAAATAAAAATGCTACATTGATGGCTTTGATTATAGGTATAATTATTTCTTCAGTGGTTGCTTGTTTTATGTTTAAGGCTTCTCCTAAAAGAGCCGTTAAGGATGCAGCACATACTATGGATCACATTAGTTGGGCGGCGCTTTTGCCGCAAATTTTGGCTACACTTGGAGTAGTTTTTGTTTCTACGGGAATGGGCGATCAAGTATCTAAACTTTTATCTAGTTATATTAGTTTAGATAATGCTTTTATTGCAGTAGCTGTGTATTGTATTGCTATGGCACTTTTTACTATAGTAATGGGTAATGCTTTTGCAGCTTTTCCTGTGATTACTGCTGCTATTGCTTTGCCGATTTTAATCATACAAATGCATGCAAATCCTGCTATTATAGGAGCGATTGGAATGCTTAGTGGATTTTGTGGAACTTTAATGACGCCTATGGCTGCAAATTTTAATATAGTTCCTGCGGCACTTTTAAATTTAGATGATAAAAATGGCGTAATTAAAGCCCAGTTTATGTCAGGACTTGTTTTGCTTATAGCTAATATCTTTTTAATGTATTTTTTAGCTTTTAGATTTTAAGGAGAAAAAATGGAAAAATTTATAAAACAATTTAGCTTTATTGCACTAGAAAATATTTTTAGAGAATTGCCAAATAAAATCACACATTCTTTTAATGATATCAATGATATTAAACCGCCAAAACTTATGTATCCTATATTTTATGGTTCTTATGATTGGCATTCTAGCGTGCATTCTCACTGGCTTTTGGTGAAAATTTTAAAAGATTTTTCTCATTTTGCCCCAAAGGATGAAATCATCAAAGCCTTAGATTCTCAATTTAGCAAAGAAAAAGCAGAAGGAGAGCTTAAGTATCTTCAAAACCCTGCGCACAAAGGTTTTGAAAGACCTTATGGATGGGGATGGTTTTTAAAACTGGCTTTGGAGATAAATTTACTTGCTAAAGAAAATGACAAAGCTAAAATTTGGGCTAAAAATTTAGAAGGCATAGCTGATTTTTTTGTTAAAGAATTTAAGGAGTTTTTGCCTAAGATGGATTATCCTATACGAGTTGGAACCCATTTTAATAGCTCTTTTGCTTTGTATTTTGCTTTAGAGTATGCAAGATTTAAAAAAGATCAAGAATTAGAGTATTACATCATCCAAAGTGCTAAAAAGTGGTTTTTAAATGATAAAAATATGCAAGCTTTAGAGCCTTGTGGAGATGAGTTTTTATCTCCTGTTTTGATGGAAGCGGTGCTTTTAAGTGCTGTTTTACCTAAAAATGATTTTGTAAAATTTTTTAAAGTATATTTGCCAAATTTAGAAGCAAAAGAGCCTGCAACTTTATTTACCCCTGTGAGTGTGAGTGATAGGAGCGATGGTAAAATAGCACATCTAGATGGGCTAAATTTAAGTCGTGCTTGGTGTTTTAAAATACTTTCAAATTTTTGCGATGAAAATTTAAAAATTCTTTTAAGAAATAATGCTACAGAGCATTTTGATAAAGCCATAGCTCATATAGAAGATGATTATCTTGGGTCGCATTGGCTAGGAAGCTTTGCTTTGCTTGCTATGGATGTGGATATTTTATAAAAAATTTCATAAGATGAGTAAATTTGTTACTAAATAGATATTTTTTAAATTTTAGATTTTGTTTTTATGCTTTGAAAAATATATTTTTTGATATCATAAGCCCTATAATATTTTAAAGGATGATAATGGTTTTTTTAATCATCTCTAGTATTATAGTAGCCATCATTTTAGGTTATATTACTAGACATAATGTTGGAATTTTTGCTATGATTTTTGCTTATATTATAGGAGCCTTTTTTATGGATTTAGCTCCTAAAAAAATCATAGCTTTTTGGCCTATTTCTATATTTTTTGTTATTTTTGCTGTTTCATTGTTTTATAATTTTGCAACCGTAAATGGAACTCTTGAAAAATTAGCTGGACATTTGATGTATCGTTTTGCTAATCATCCTTATTTGCTTCCTTTTGTTATTTTTGTGGTTAGTGCTATTATAGCTGCTTTAGGAGCAGGTTTTTATACGGTTTTAGCTTTTATGGCACCCCTTACTTTTTTACTTTGCGATAAAATCGGTTTAAGCAAAATTGCTGGAGCTATGGCTATAAACTATGGTGCTTTAGGAGGAGCAAATTTTATGACTTCTCAAAGTGGGATTATTTTTCGAGGATTGATGCAAAATTCAGGTATTGAAGCAAATGAAGCTTTTATAAATTCTAGTATTATTTTTGCTTTTACTATAATTTTGCCTATTGTGGTATTATCTTTTTTTGTGTTTAATGCTTTTAAAAATAAGATGCAAACCAGTGTTATTTCAAAACCTGATCCATTTGATTATAAACAAAAAACTACTTTAATTCTCATGTTTATGATGATTATTGTTGTTTTAATCTTTCCTGTGCTAAATATTATTTTTCCACATAATGAGACAATTAGTTATTTTAATAAAAAAATAGATATAGCTATGATAGCCATGATTTTTGTTGCCATTGCTTTATTTTTAAAATTAGCCGATGAGAAACAAGTTGTTGCTTTAATTCCTTGGGGAACCTTGATAATGATTTGTGGAGTAGGGATGTTAATTAGCATAGCAGTTGAAGCAGGGGCTATAAAATTATTTTCAGATCTTGTAGAAAATGAGATCAATGTGATTTTTATTCCGTTAATAATGTGTGCTATTGCAGCTTTTATGTCGCTTTTTTCAAGTACTTTGGGTGTGGTTACTCCAGCGCTTTTTCCTATAGTTCCAAGCATTGCTGCAAGCAGTGGATTAAGCGAGGCATTGCTTTTTTCTTGTATTGTTGTAGGGGCTCAAGCTTCCGCTATTTCTCCTTTTTCTTCTGGAGGAAGTTTAATTTTAGGATCTTGTCCTGATAAATATAAGGAAAAATTATTTAAAGATTTACTTATTAAAGCTGTGCCAATAGGATTTATGGCGGCGATTTTAGCTACTGTTATAATGAGTTTTATTTTATAAGGATAATTTAATGAAGATTGATACTCATGCACATATATTTTTGAAAAAGTTAAATACAGTTGCAAATGCAAGATATAAGCCTGATTATGACGCTAGTTTTAAAGATTATAAAGCAAATTTAGATCATTATGGTTTTGATAAAGGGGTTTTAGTTCAGCCAAGTTTTTTAGGTGTTGATAATGAATTTTTGCTTCAGAGTATCGAAAAAGATGAAAATATAAAAGCTATAGTTGTGGTTGATGAAGGTATTAAATTTGATGAGCTTCAAAAACTAAAAGAAAGAAAAGCTTGTGGAGTTAGATTAAATTTAATTGGCAAAGAATTGCCAAATTTTAAAAGTACGGTTTGGACTCAATTTTTTGAAAATTTAAGTAAGCTTAAAATGCAAATAGAAATTCAAAGAGATTTGGATAATAATCTTGTTGATATTGTTAAAAATTTAATTCCTTATGGTTGTAATATTGTTATTGATCATTTAGCAAGAGCTAATGCAAACTTAACAAATTTAGAGGATTTAATTTACCTAAAAAATTCTAGAATATTTTTTAAAATTAGCGGTTTTTATAGAGCAAAAATAGACTATGCTAATAATGAACAAGCTATAAAATTTGCAAAGAAAATATATGAAATTTTAAAAGAACATTTTCCACTTAGCAATTTTGTTTTTGGAAGTGATTGGCCGCATACAAATTTTGAAGCAAATATTAATTTTTCATCGGCTCTAGCAGCTTTTAATGAAGTTGTCGTATCTAAAAAAGAACAAGAGCAAATTTTAGGGGATAATGCTTGTGTTTTATTTGACTTTTAAGCTTTTCGTTTTATCCTAAAGATGTATTTTGCAATGCGTTCAAAATGTACTCTTAGATAAGGTTTATAAATTACAAAACCACCCAAAAGTCCTAAAATGCTTCCTATTACGACATCAACTAAACGAGCGAGTATTAATGTATTTGCATTTTCACTCATAAAATTAGCTGCTTCCGAAAGATAAGTGGCATAAGGAGTAAAGAAAATCATAGCTAAAGCATAGTTTCGATTGACTAAAAATTGTCCTATAAAAAACAAAGACATCATAAGTAAAACAAGCTCTATATTGTGAAATTGTTTAGATAAAAGCCACCATGCAAAACATACTCCTAAGGCCGTTCCTATGATGCGTTGAATTTGTTTAATCCATATAGAATTTAAAGTTACACCTTGCATAATAGCTGTGCAAGAAATGGCTATCCAATAACTTCTTTCAAGTTCTAAAAAAATTCCTATAAATATAGAAAAAGCCACAAAAGAACCCATGATCAAAGAATCCACAAAAACTGCATCAAAACCTATGTATTCTCTAGGTGGAATTTCGCTAGGTAAAGCATTTTTAAATCCATAAATCACAACGATAGAATATAACAAAGCCATTAAATTAGCTACCATTGCCCCAAGAAAAACAAGACCCACTAAAAAGATAAAATCCTTAGCTTCAAAAGGAGAATAAGCTCCTAAAATACAAGAAAATACAAAGAAAAAATATCCAGGTGCACCAATGTTATAATATCTAATTAAAATAGAACTTCCCATGGCCACAAGTCCTATAGGGATGAAGGCAAAAATTGCAGGTAAAAAATGGGTTAAAATTCCTAAGAAAAAACTAGAAACTATGCCAAAAGAACAGCACATCACAACAGCCATTCTATGATATAAAGGAGTGTTTGGAACATATAAAAAAGATAAAGCTCCTATCATGGCAATGAGTCCATAGTTTAATTTTCCAAAAAACACACTAAACCCTAAAACTATACCCACACCTAAAGCCGCAAAAAAAGGCATTTGCCAAACTTGTTCACTTGAATTTAGTTTAGCAATTTCTTTAAAGTGTTGCTTTAGCATTTCTATTTTATTCACTCTCGAATTTGTCCTTCTCCATTAATTATATATTTATAAGTGCAAATATCTTCAACCCCCATAGGACCTCTTACATGCAATTTGCTAGTTGAAATTCCAACTTCTCCACCAAAGCCAAATTCTCCTCCATCGCTAAAACGCGTTGAAGCATTAGCATAAATACAAGATGAGTTTATAAGGCGTTGAAATTTAGCGATATTTGAAGCATCATTTGAGATAATGGTTTCAGAATGCAAGGAGCTGTGTTTATTGATATGCTCTATAGCTTCATCGCAATCTTTTACTAATTTTACACTTAAAGCAAAATCAAGCCATTCTGTATCAAAGGTATTTTCATCTGCTTTAAAAACTTCTAAATTTGAGTTGTTAAAATAAGCCAAAGCGTTTTCATGGGCGTGAATTTTTACCTTAAATTTTTCAAATTCAGGGATTAAAAGACTTATAAAATTTTTAGCAATTTTTTCATGGATTAAAAGCGTTTCCAAAGCGTTACAAACACTTACTCTTTGACACTTTGCATTAAGGATTATTTTTAAAGCCATATCTAAGTTAGCACTTTGATCTACAAAAGCATGGCACAAGCCTTTATCTTGCCTTATGAGAGGAATTTTAGTATTGTTTGCAATTTCTTGTATCATGTTTGAACTTCCGCGAGGTATGATCACATCGATTAAATCATCAAAAGCTAGAATTTGCAAGATCTCATCTCTTTGAGTAAACATAGCAAAACAATCTTGCAAATCAAATTCCTTAAGTACTTTATTAACAAGAGTAAATATAGCCTCATTTGTAAATTTTGCTTCACTTCCACCTTTAAATACACAAGCATTAGAACTTTTTATCATTAAAGCTGCAATTTCAGCGCTAAGACTAGGCCTTGCTTCGTAAATAACACAAATAAGTCCTAAAGGAATGCTTATTTTTTGTATGCTCAAACCCGCATAATTTTTCCAGCCTTTAGAAATTTTGCCTATAGGATCTTCGATATAAGCGATTTTTTCTAGGCCTTCACAAAGAGCTAAAATACGTTTTTCATCTAATAAAAGCCTATCTTTCATTGCTCCGCTTTTTGTGAAATTTGCCATATCTTTTTTATTTGCTTCTAGGATAATTTTGAAATTTTCTCTTAAAATTTGAGCTAATTTTAGAATAATTTTTTCTTTATCTTTGGGTGTTAAGTTAAGTAGTTTTTGAGAATTTTTCTTAATATTTTCAAGCAAATTTCGCATTTTTAATCCTTTATTTACAAAAAACTTGATAAATTATACAAAAAAATTTAGAATTGAAAGGTAAATATAAATGAAAAAAATAGATTTAATCGTAGTAGGTGCAGGTCCAACGGGCATAGGCTGTGCGGTTGAAGCCAAGCTTAAAAACAAAGAAGTTTTGATACTAGAAAAATCAAATAACATTTGTCAAACTTTAATGCAATTTTATAAGGATGGCAAAAGAGTAGATAAAGCTTATAAGGGATGTGAAGGAACCAATCACGGACATGTTCCTTTTGAAGATGGCACCAAAGAAAGCACTATAGAAACTTTTCAAAACGCTTTAAAAGAGCACAATATAGAAGTTGAATTTGGTTCTGAAGTTGAGAGTGTTAAAAATGAAAATGGAGTTTTTTTAGTAAGCACAGCTAAAGGTGTTTATGAGTGTAAAAACATTATTGTTGCTATAGGTAGAATGGGTAAACCTAATAAACCTGATTACAAACTTCCTATGACTTTAACAAAAATCATTAATTTTAATGCCAATTCAGTTTTAGCAAATGAAAAAATTCTTGTTGTAGGTGGTGGAAATTCAGCAGCAGAATACGCTGTGGATTTGGCTAATTCAAATCAAGTTAGCCTTTGTTATCGTAAAAAAGAATTCACAAGATTAAATGATATAAATCTTAAAGATATTCACGAAGCTGGAAATTCGGGTAAGGTAGAGTTAAAACTAGGAATTGACATTAATGAAGTAGAAGATGATAATGGCAAAGCTAAAGTAAATTTTACCGATGGTACAAGCGATATTTATGATAGAATTATTTATGCTATTGGTGGTTCTACTCCACTTGATTTTTTACAAAAATGCGGGATTAATGTTGATGATAAAGGCGTGCCTTTAATGGATGAAAATAAACAAAGCAATGTTAAAGGCATCTTTGTAGCAGGAGATATTGCTACTAAAAATGGAGCAAGTATAGTTACAGGGTTAAATGACGCTGTGAAAATTCTTTCTGTGCTTTAAAATTTAGCCTTTGGGCTAAATTTGACTTATTAATAAGTAAATTTTATAATTCTTATTATTTTAATTTAAATCTATGAAAATGCAAAATAAAACTAATACAAAAACAACAATAAGAACTTATCGTTTAAATTTCTATATTTTAGGACTTCAAGCACTCTACTAGCGTCTTTAAAAATATTTTATTTTAATATTTTTAAAGGATTTGTATGTCAAATATTTTTAGCACTTTAAGCCCTTTTAGGCTTTTTATAAAATGTGCCGTGCCAAATGTCATAAGCATGGCCTTTATTTCTTTTTATTATATAGTTGATGGAATTTTTGTTGGAAAATATCTAGGAAGTGATGCTTTAGCGGCACTAGCCTTGATTATTCCCTTTATTATGATGTCTTTTGCTTTGGCTGATATGATAGCTATAGGTTCAGCAGTGCAAATTTCTATGCATTTGGGTTTAGGCAAGAAGAATTTAGCTAGAAAGATATTTAGTTCTAGTATATTGATTATTTTTCTAATCTCTTGTTTTATTGGAATTTTGGAGTATTTTTTAGGACCTGTTTTGATTGATTGTCTAAATGTTAGCGATGAGATTAAAACCATGGCTAAAGAATGTATGTTTGTTTTTGCTTTATTTGCACCTTTTACCATGCTTTCTTTTGCCTTGGATAATTATTTAAGAATTTGTGGAAAAACAACCTATAGTATGATTATGAACATAATCATAGCTTTAAGTAATATTGTATTTGATTATCTTTTTATAGTTGTATTTGGTTGGGGTTTGTTTTCGGTAGCCCTTGCAACTTGTTTAGGAATTGTTTTAAGTGGTATTTTTGGAATTATTCCTTTTTTATTTCAAAATTTAGAGCTTAAATTTTCAAGTTTATATATAAATTTGAGAATTTTTAAAAATATTCTTTATAATGGAAGTAGCGAGTTTTTTGGCAATGTTTCGGGTTCTTTATATAGTATTTTTGCAAATTTTGTTTTGTTAAAAATTTCTACCACTCAAGCTGTGGCAGCTTTTTCTATTATTTTATATATTGATAGTTTTATTATAATGCTCATTATTGCTATGGGGGATGCGATGCAACCTGCACTTAGTTATAATTATGCTAAAAAAGATTTTTTAAGGATTAAAGCTATTATAAAAGTGGTATTTTTTGCAGGGGGAATTTTATCTTTATTTTCTATAGTATTTATATTGATATTTGGAGAAAATTTAATAGCACTTTTTGCAAAAGAAAATGATCAAGAATTTAAAACTTTTGCTTATACAGCTTTGATGCTTTTTGCTTTTAATTATATTTTTGCATGGTTTAATGTCCTAAGCGGTTCTTTTTTGACAGCTTTTAATAAAGCAAGTTTTTCTTTGGTTTTAAGCTTAATGCAAAATTTATTCATGCCTTTATTTTTTCTTTTGCTTTTATCTTATTTTATAGGTTTAAATGGAGTATGGTTAAGTCCATTTTTTGCTGAATTTTGTGTTTTGATTTTAGCTTGGATTTTTCTTAAAAGGATTTTTAAAGATCTATCTTTATAGTGGATAGATCTTTTTTAAATTTTATCAAAGGAGCTTTTTTTATAATTTTTTAGAATTTATATCCTATTCCAGTTAAAACAACTTGATAGGTTTCATCATAAAATCCTATATCGCTATTTCTTTTTTCTATGCCATAATTTGCAAAACCATAAAGTCCGTTATAGCCCAAAAATTGATTTTTAACAACTTTTAGATTAAGCTTAACTATATTACCGTCTTGTTTTTTGTGGAAGATAGGATCTGTTCCTACTGCTTCATATTTGCTAAGACTTAAATTTGGGGTGAAGATATAGTCATTAGCAAAAGCTAAATTTGCTCCCATGCTTAAACCATATCTTGAGTAACTTTGAGCTTTTCCATCTGCATCATTATAATCATAGCTTAGTCCTAAATTTAACAAACTATAATTGTAATTTAATTCAAACTCGTGATAATACCCCTCTCTTTTTAAAGAGTTGTACTCAACTGCGTCTTTATCATATTTGTTTTTGCTAAATAAATATGAAGCTGTAAATTTTCCTAAATCACTTTCGTAAAGTTGAGAGATTTTAAAACCATATCTATCAACATCAGTTTCCTCTCTATTGCCTATTTGATAAGGATTTGCATAAGCTTTTTCTCTTAAAGAAGAAATTACAGAAAAAGAAGTACTAAAACGCTCTAAATAGGCTTTTTCATAACCTAAAGCTATACCGCTGATATCTCTTCCATTGTAGTTTTTGATAAAAACTCTATCATTGCCTATAAGGTTGCCATAGTAAAGTTCTACACCGATAAAAGGAATAAAAGAAGAGTCCGAATTATCAGCATCATAACCACCTAAGTAATCACTATCCGCTAAAGTTGAAATATTGCTTTTAATATCTCTTGCACCTACACCTATGCTTAAATTTCCACTAAAACCTTCTTGAAAATCTACAGCCATAGCTGACTGGGCTAAGATGGAAGCTAAAATACATGAAAATAAATGTTTTTTCAAGTGTTCTCCTAATAAAATAAATGTTGTGATTATAATTGTAACTAATATTACTTTAAATATTTATAAAAAATTAAAGTTTATAATTTTAAGTTTTTTTAGATAAAATTTTTAAAACTATTTATATTTATAAGGAAATTTAGTGCAACAAGAGTATTATGACTTGGATTTAGAGCGAGCTATTTTAAGCAGTTGCATCATGAGTGAAGAAGCTTACGCTAGTATAGCAGGCGATATCAGTCCAAAAGATTTTAGTCTTAAAGCTCATGAAGATATTTTTAAAGCAATTATAGCTTGTAGCAACAACAAAGAGCCTATTTCTATAAGTTTTTTAAAAAAACATAAAAAAATAGATGAAGAGATTTTAGCAGAAATTCTTGCCACTCCTTCTATGATAGATTTGCCTGCTTATGTAAATGAACTTCGCGAAAAGTCCATCAAAAGACAACTTTTGAGTTTTGCACATCTTTTACCAGCTCGTATTAATGAAAATCGTGCTGTAAGTGAAATCGCAGATGAAATTGGTAAAGAAATTTTTAGCATTACAAATCGTGTAAATTTTAGAGATATTAAAGATGTTAATATAATAATATCAGAACTTTTTGAAGAATTTAAAAAGCAAAAAACTTTAGAAAATAAAAATATCATAGGCCTTGATACAGGTTTTGAGGGTTTAAATAAAATGACAAAAGGTTTTAAAGGAGGTGAGCTTATAATAATCGCTGCGCGCCCAGGTATGGGAAAAACAACCCTTTGTTTAAATTTCATTGATAAAGTTTTAAGACAAAATAAAGGTGTGGCTTTGTTTTCTCTTGAAATGCCCGCAACTCAAATCATGCAAAGAATGCTTTCTTCAAAAACTTCTATCCCTTTACAAAGAATTTTAACCGCAGATTTAAACGATGATGAATGGGAGCGTTTAGGAGATGCTTGTAATGATTATAGTCAAAAGAAATTATATATTTACGATAGTGGTTATGCAACTATTGCTGATGTAAGGGCTATTTTAAGGCGTTTAAAATCTCAAGATGAAAGTATAGGACTTTGTGTGATTGACTATATAGGGCTTATGATGAGTAATTCAAATTTTAATGATAGGCATTTGCAAGTGAGTGAAATTTCAAGAGGACTTAAGCTTTTGGCTAGGGAGCTTGATATGCCTATTATTGCACTTTCACAACTTAATCGTGGCTTAGAGCAAAGGGCAAATAAGCGTCCTTTGATGAGTGATTTGCGAGAAAGTGGAGCTATAGAGCAAGATGCAGATGCTATTTTATTTGTATATCGCGATGAGGTTTATAGGGAGCAAGAAGAAAAAGAAAGAGAGAATAAAGCTAAAGCTGAAGGCAAAGCTTATCAAAGGCTTTTTATACCAAATCCTATGCAAGAAAATGCTGAAATTATTGTTGGAAAAAATAGAAATGGACCGGTCGGAACTATAGAGGTTATATTTTTAAAAGAAAAATCTTGTTTTGTAGATAAACCTATAGGCTATGAAGCTACTGAATTTACAGGCTAGCTTTAATTAATATAAATTAATTAAAAATATCTCACAAATAATTTTAATATTTAATCAAATTTACTCTCATTAAATCAATTTTTTTATAAAATAAAATTTTAAATTCAAACCATATAGTTTTATAATAATAAGTATTTAATAATATTTTAAGTATAACTATTTTAATATTCTGTCGTTTTATTTTGTATTTTATATTATTTTTAAAAAATATAATATATAGAACAAATTATAAAGGGAGGAAATTCTTATGAAAAATATCACATTAACTAAAACACCTATAGAAGAGGTTAAAGAACCCTGTTTAAATTCTAAAAAGATAGTTTTATCTTTAGCTACTATTTCTTTTTTGGCAAGTTGTGCTAATGCTAAATTAAATTCTGAAATAAAAACTTATGATGAAATAAATAAAAATGTTAAAGCTAGACCAGTAGCAAGTGTTTATACTCCTCAAGCTAGAGTTAATACGACTATAAATCAATCTTTAAGTAATACTCAAACTGTAAGTGGCGCTGATAATACTCTCGTTATAGGAAGTAGTGGGACCATACAAGTTTCTAACAGTCAAGCAGTAAATTTCACTAAAGATTCTTCAACAACTACCTTTTTAAACCAAGGAACTCTTATAGGTGGAAGCAATGCTGCTAGCGTTCAACTAGGAGCAAATAAAAATAACGGTGTTACCATAGAAACATTTGATAATCAAGGTATCATAGGCAATGGTTCTTCTAAATTTGGTATAACAGTTTGGGGAAATTCTGATAATAAATCTACTATTAATAATTTTAATAATAGTGGAACTATTCACTCTGATGCTGGCGAAAGTATTTATTTTAGTAATGTTAATATATCAAGTTTTGCTAATAGTGGAACTATTAAAAGTAATAATGGTAAAGGTGTTAACATAGCTAGTGAAGTTAGTATAGAAAATTTTGCTAATAGTGGAACTATCACAAGCAATTCAATTGCCATTGATGTTGCAAACAATTCCAATATAAATTATTTTACAAATAGTGGTTTTATTAGTGCAGGCAAGGGAGTTAATATAGGTCAAGGTAGTATGACAAATTTTACCAATGCTAGCGGTGGAACTATACAAGGCATAGAGGCAGGTGTGCTTATTAACACAAAAATAGATACTTTTACCAATAATGGTTTTATTAATTCAATTGGAAAAAGTGCACAATGGAGCAATGGAGTTTGGGTAAGTGGAAACACCAATGTAAAAACTTTTGTTAATAATGGAATTATGCAAGGAGATACCGGAGCTATAAGATCATCAGGTGGAACTATAGAAAATTTTATTAACAATGGCATCATGAATAGTGGCTATACTACTATGTTTATTCAAAATAGTATTATAAAAACTCTTGAAAATAAAGGTACCATAAATACCACTCAAGATATATCGTGGGGTGCTGCCATAAAATTAGAAGAGGGTGGCACCATAGAAAATATCATCAACACAGGAACTATAAATTCAATTACTTCTGGTATATATGTATCCTATGGTAGATTTGAAACTCTTACTATAAAAGATGGAGGTATAGTTTATGGTAAAACAGCTGGAATAAGAGTGGGTCAATGGCAAAGTTTAGGGGATTTATACATAGATGGAACAAGCTCAAAAAAAGATGGCACAGTGAGCGGAATTTATAGCGATAATTTTGGAATTTCATTAGATGAAAGTTCTAAAACTCAAAAAATAGAACTTACAAATGGTGGTGTTATTAAAGGTAATATTAGTGGTATAAGATTAGATAGTGGAGCTTCTTTAAGTGGAGAAATGATTTTATCTGGTGAAGGCTCTAGAGTAGAAGGTGGAAGTGATGCTGGTATTTTTAATTTTGGTGGAAAAATAGAAGGCTCTATAAAAGTAGAAGATGGAGCTACTGTAACTTCTTCTTCAGGCCAAGCCATATCTAATGTTGGCTCAGGAAGCATAACAGGTGGTATTACAGTTAGTGGGGAAAACACTAAACTTGAAGGAAATATAATCAATACAGGTAATGCTTCTATAGGTAGTGATATCAAGATAGAAGGTGGAGCTAAGGTAGAAGGTGGTCTTGTTAATCAAGGCAATGGAAGTATCTCAGGAAGTGTTCAAGTAAGTGGTGGTAGTAGTATTGATTCCATTACCAATGAGGGTAATGGAGCTATTTCTGGTTCAATTACTGTAGATAAAGATAGTAAACTTGATTCTATCACTAACACCTCTACTTCTGATACAGGTATAAGTGGTTCTATCACTAACAATAGTAACAATAAACTTGAAATTTCTAATGGAGAAGGTGCTACTATAGGTGGAGGTATTACAAATAATGGCAATGCTGATTTAGTTATTTCCAACCAAGGCTCAGTAGGTAAAGATGAAAATGGTAATACAGTAACTAACAATGGTAGTGGTAGTGTTGGAAT
>NZ_RYYJ01000060.1:0-628 GCF_004379015.1 Campylobacter sp. US50a
GGTGTTTTCTGCTTCTTTGTTTTTATTCTTCTTTTTAAAAGCTACATCACAACACTTTATACTCTAAGCTTTTTAAAGTACTCAAATAAGATTATCATAATAAATAATAAAAAATCAATTTCTTATTATTTTCATTTTATTTTTTTCTTTTTTATTATAATTTATATGTTAAAATAACATATTACAAAGGAAACAATATGGATTTATCTCATTCATTAGGACAATATATTATTTTAGCTTTTGCAACAGCCGTAGCCATATTTGTTACATTTTATGACTTTGATAAAAAAGATCATCAACATAATATAAAAAAATAATATCCTTAATATTTATAAAAATTAAAAAAAGATTTTAAGTCATTCTAAAAATAAAAATTTATACTATTTTTTAAAGGATTTGCTATGCAAAAAAATATACAAGATTATATTATTGATGTTCATTCTTGCGATCCCCATTCATCAAATGCTTATAAACAAGATTTATTCGATGTTTTAAATGAAGATTTTACCAAAGAATATGAATTCATAGATAGTCCTACTTTAGATGATATAGTAAAACACAAACAAAGTGATGAAGTTTTTAAAGTGTTTTATAAAAAAGATGATAAAATAAGATTGCTTAGAGTTAG
>NZ_RYYJ01000061.1:0-612 GCF_004379015.1 Campylobacter sp. US50a
TATGGAAGATCTATTCCAAAAAATGCACATTCAACAATCAATTTGGATTACCACAGCTCTTCCTTGGAAACTATTTGCAATAAAGGTTTAGAATTGTTTGATTTAATAGTTAATGCTGATTTTTTAATTAGAAAAATAAGTCTTACTCTTAATAATGTTGTAAAAAATGACACGATAAAAAAAATTAAAGAACCCAGTCTTTTTGCCGACATAGAACAGAAGGAAAATAAAAATTTTATAAAAGAAGAGAAATTACAAAAAGCTAGACTCGCGATTGTTCACAAATATGGAAAAAAATCTATTTTTAAAGCCTCGAGTCTTGAAAATGGCTTAAAAATTAATTCGCAAATAGGAGGACACAATGCCTAATAACCACGATGATATTATTAATATTAAATACAAAAAATCTACAAAATATCCTCTTATGCCATTAGAAAAAAGAGCGGCACAGTTTGCTCCATTTTCAGTGCTTAAAGGATTTGATGAAGCAATTGAAAAAAAGAAAAAAGAAATGGAAAGAAAGCTTGAAAAGTCTATCTATATAAACGAGTAATCATGTTTTTATGAGAAAAATATTTTAGATATAAAAATCAATTAAAAACAAGTAAAAAA
>NZ_RYYJ01000062.1:0-599 GCF_004379015.1 Campylobacter sp. US50a
TGCATATCATTAAATTCACTTTTATTTAGGATAGCCTCATATCTAGCTTCACAAATATTAAACTTATCACACTTTTTTATTGTAAAGCTCCCCATATAAAGATTTTCTTGTAATGTATAAGTCCCAAGCCACACATTGCCCGTGTGTGCTGTGTAATTTTGCAATTCTCCAACTCTATTTTGCAAAAGCTCTTTTACACATTCTTTAGATTTGCATTGATTTAGGGTTTGAAGCCATAATCGTTGCGATGTTAAAAGCTTATTTTGCTCATTTTTGTTTAGATTCTGTCTTAGTTCTTTATATGTCTTTGCCATATATCTATCAAGTTTTTGTAACTCCCCACTTTCATCATTACAAATCATCTTTTCAACCTTACTTTTTGCTTTAGCACAATCAAAACTAGGTTTGGCTTCTTTTGGGGATTGTGCATTAGCACTAATGGCTAACATTAAACACAATCCTAAAACTATTAAAATCTTTTGCATAAGAACTCCTTTAATTTACTCTGTATTTTTTGTCGTTTCAAACATCAATTATTTCCTTTTTAAAAAGTGCATTTTAACTCTCTTTTATTACCTTCTAAAAGATAAATACGTGTT
>NZ_RYYJ01000063.1:0-557 GCF_004379015.1 Campylobacter sp. US50a
AATGCTTTAGGTGATGAAATAGTTAAAATGCTAAAACAAAGTTCAGACTTTGCTAATGCTTTAGCTAATGAAAGTGGAAAATTACAAACTGCTGTTCAAAGCTTAACCACTTCTTCAAATTCTCAAGCTCAATCTTTAGAAGAAACTGCAGCAGCTTTAGAAGAGATCACTTCTTCTATGCAAAATGTTTCAGTTAAAACTAGTGATGTTATCACTCAATCTGAAGAGATTAAAAATGTTACAGGTATTATAGGAGATATTGCAGATCAAATCAATCTTCTAGCTTTAAATGCAGCTATTGAAGCAGCTCGTGCTGGAGAACATGGTAGAGGCTTTGCTGTTGTGGCTGATGAAGTTAGAAAACTAGCTGAGAGAACTCAAAAGTCTTTATCTGAAATAGAAGCTAATACTAATTTACTTGTTCAATCTATCAATGATATGGCAGAAAGTATTAAAGAACAAACTGCAGGTATTACTCAAATCAATGATAGCGTAGCACAAATTGATCAAACTACTAAAGATAATGTTGAAATTGCTAATGAATCAGCTATTATTTC
>NZ_RYYJ01000064.1:0-533 GCF_004379015.1 Campylobacter sp. US50a
CTTGCTAAAAGCTATATTGAAAATTTAAGACTTGATGAAGCCTTGAATTTATTACAAACACTTTTAACTCGCAAAGATGATTTAGAAGATGAACTTAAGTTAGAATTGGCTTTTATTTATAAACTGAGTAATAAACTAGAAGAATCTGAACAAATTTTCAAAGAATTACTTTCTAAAGATATGTATAATCTTAATCTATGGAAAAATTATGCAGAAATTTATTTTAAACATGATTTTACCAAGGCATTAAATGCACATGAGCACTTGTGTCATTTTATGCAAGATTTGATTGATAAACTACAAAAAGGAATCATTGCTGAACAAACCAATCTTAATTTAATTAAACTCGAAGATAGGCTTCATAGTAAAACCAAAGAAAATCTTACTATTTCTAAAATAGAAGATTTTTTAACTCATCAAATTTTACCCCAAAAAGCATACTTGCTTTTTAAGCTTTTTAGAATATCTGATTCTTTAGAACTTTTTCAATCACTACAAGAAGCCAATCAACACCATGCACAGTTTTGGCAAAA
>NZ_RYYJ01000065.1:0-495 GCF_004379015.1 Campylobacter sp. US50a
TTTTGCAAAAAATCCTCTTCTAAACGAGTATTTAGAAAAAATAAAAAATCTTCAAGTGCATCAAATCTTTCCTTGTCAAATAAAAAATAAGTTTTATGATTTGTGATATTTCTTTCATTGTATAAAAGATAGGATATAATATCGTTATTTAAATTTAAAACAATTCGACTAGCTTTTCTTGAAAGTTCCTCATCTTCATCTAGGAATGAATAAATAGTTAAAGTTCTTATATCTTCAATACTAGCTTGTATCATCTTAAGATTTTTAATAATCATTTGTGTAACTTTTTCTTGATTATAGTTTTCTTTGCTTAAATTTTTAGCATATTCTAATTCTTCCTTGCCTTCGTTTTCACTCCATTTGATTAAAGCACTAAGATTTTCTCTTGCTTTGCTTTCATTATCTTCTTTAAACTTTAGAGCTTCATGGATAAACTCATAAACACTACTAACAACTGCAATAAAAACTAATACAATAAAAACTATAATAGAAATT
>NZ_RYYJ01000066.1:0-451 GCF_004379015.1 Campylobacter sp. US50a
AAAAAAAGGATATAAATAAAATGAAACTTAAAAATACTACAATAAGCGAAGATTTAGAGCGTTGGATAGAAGCTTATTTGAAACATATTCAAGCATTATCCTATTCAAATAATACTTTTTTACTTTATAGGCGTATTTTACTAGAATTTGTAGAATATTCTTTAGATTATCAAGATGAAATGCAAATAAACGATATAAAAACGACTTTTTTAGTCAATTTTCTTAATTATTTAGAAAATAATTCAAAAAATGGCAATAAACTATCAAAAAAAACAAAAATAACTTATTTGAGAGTATTAACTAGCTTTTTTTCTTTTATAAGCGATAATAATGATGATTTGTTTGTTTTTTCCTTTGATATGAAGAAAATTAGATTTAGAACAGAAAAATCAGAAGAAAAATTAAATTATCTTAATGAAAATGAAATTATAAGGCTAAATAATGTTTTAGA
>NZ_RYYJ01000067.1:0-443 GCF_004379015.1 Campylobacter sp. US50a
TTCAAGCTTATCAAATCTAGTATTCAAAAGATCTATAGTTGGTAATTTAGAAATGGCTTCTTTAAATTCTCTAAAAGATTTGTCTTTTATTTCTTGAGAATTTATTTGGCTTTCTTTAGCAAATTCGTTAAGAGCTTTAATGAAATTTTCTTCAGTTTGATCTTTAAAATAGATAGAAAATAAAGCTTTTACACCTTCTGAAATATAATAATTTTTCATATTTATACAACCTTTTTTTAATTATAACATAGCAAATTTAAAAATGCAGTTTTTATAAAAATAAATAGAAATTTGTTTTGATTATATTTTACTCAATATTTTTTATTACATCTATGGTTAGTGAATATAATTAATAATTTTTATAAGGGTGTTTTCTGCTTCTTTGTTTTTATTCTTCTTTTTAAAAGCTACATCACAACACTTTATACTCTAAGCTTTTTAAA
>NZ_RYYJ01000068.1:0-437 GCF_004379015.1 Campylobacter sp. US50a
AAAGAACTTTATAAAAGTATTGATGAATTTAAAAAACTTGGTTTTGAAGATTTAGAAAATGCTTATCAAACTTATATCCATTCTTTGATTGTAAATAAAGAAATAAATAGTAGAGATGAAACAATAAATAAAAATGAAAACAAAGAAATAAATAAAAATTCAAATCAAGAAAACAATATAAAAGAAAATACAAGCAGTATAATAAAAAATACAAATTTTAACAATGAAACTTCTTTAAAAACGAAACAAAGCAATACCATTATAGATGATATAAAAGAAGATTTTAAGATTGTATCTAATAATGCTATAATAAGCAATACTAACTTTAAAGGTAAAAAAATTGCTTAAAATATCAAAAAGAATTTCTATTATAGTTTTTATTGTATTAGTTTTTATTGCAGTTGTTAGTAGTGTTTATGAGTTTATCCATGAAGCTC
>NZ_RYYJ01000069.1:0-435 GCF_004379015.1 Campylobacter sp. US50a
TAAGTTCTTCTTGGGTGCTACAAGAAAAAGCTTGTGGATTAATTGCTTGTTGTTCTTCTTGTGTTGGATCATATTTTAAATACATTAGCTCACATTGATCTTCTATCAATTTAGAACAATCTATTTTTGCTTTTGCTCCTATAAGTAAAGTAATAAAAGTATTTTTAGGTTGTTTTATTTGTATAATAGATGGAGTGGGATTTGGATAGAGTATAAGAATATTATGGGGTGTATTTGCTTCTAGTTTTTCAAACTTTTGTCTTAAAGTTTTATTAAGCAAGGTAACATTATCCAATTTATTAGCACCTAAATTCTCACAATAATTAGCAATACAATAAATATTATCTAAGCTAAAATTTTTTTGAGTGAGGGTGTTTAGGTAATCTAAATGAGGCTTAAGGGTTGCAACAATATCATTTATGGGCTTTTTGGTAA
>NZ_RYYJ01000006.1:0-15062 GCF_004379015.1 Campylobacter sp. US50a
TCTACCTGTATAGTTATTATCTACACAAATAATTTTATTGCCTTCACTAAGCAGTCTTTTACATAAATTAGAACCTAAAAATCCGCTTCCCCCAGTGATTAAAATAACTCTCATTATAAATACTTTCTTAATTTCAATAAAAGTTATTATTATAATTCAAACTAGCTTATATTAAAATAATTTTTAAAAATTTCCCTAAACGATAAGAATAATGTTTTTTGATTTTTCTACTTTCTAGATCTTCACCAGAAGAAGAAAAAACAATAAAAGGGTAATTTTTGATTGCTTCTTGAAACAACTCTTGTTCTTTTTGAATATTTAATATCATTTTTTTAGCATTTAAAACAATTTTTATTAAACCTCTTAAACTTCTATAGTTAGATAAAACAAATTGCCCTAAACGATAAGACAATTGATATTTAAGACATTCTGCTCCACTTAAATGAAATTTTTCAAAATAATCTTTTAATTCTTGCAGTTTATTTTTAAGTAACAACGGATCTTTATCTATAAAAAAAATAATCAAAGTTCTATCAAGCAAAGTAGGCAAAAATGTTTGTTCGACGAGGATTGATATTTCATTATTTGAATTATATTTTAAAACTTTTATCAATTCCAAACAAGTAAAAATCCAATTCATAGACATTTGGTACCTTTTTAATTCATAGGTATTTTTATCAAATTCTATATATAAAGCATACAAATAAGAGTTAGTATTTATGCTATATTGTTTTTGATTGCTTATACTGCTTTCTCTAAAACGATATATATACTTTTTCTCAGGATATATATATATATTATCAGTCATAGAAAAAAGTGCTATACCAAAATGATGATCTTCATGGATGATCTGATTGATAAATTTAATATTAATTTTTTGCAAAAAAGTAAAGTCAATCATTCCTTGCCAAGCATACCAAAATAAATAATTACCTATTTCTCTAGTCCTTTTTAACCATTGCAAAGGAGTAATGATTTGTTCTTTTGCGTAATTATAAATTTCCATTTGAGTTGCTTTATTTTTATTTAAAAACTTATAATCAAACCAAAGAACATTAACCCCATTCATTCTTTTTACACACTCTTCTATACAATCAAGTTCCCAATAATCATCAGAATCTAAAAAGATAATATAATCTATACTAGGATAAATAAAATCAGCTAAATCTTTAGTAGCATGAAAAGCTTTATAACTTTTATACACTGTATAAATTTCATAGGGATTATTACCTTCTATATTAAATTCGATTAAAGAATTTTTTTCTAAAATTTGAGTTTTATTTTTAAGTATATATTTTCCACTAAAATACTCTATGCCGACATTTTTAGCAGAACTATGACCACCATTTTTTTTATCAAAAAGTATAAATCTTTCATCTTTTAAAGTGTATTCTTTAGCTATATTAAATGAGTTTTCATCTGTGCTACCATCATTTATAAGTACAACTTGTAAATTTTTATAAGTTTGATTAATAACACTATCTAAACATTCTTTTAAGTATTTTTCTACATTATAGATTGGGATAACTACGCCTACTGTTTTATTCATCTTTTACCTAAAATATTTTCTTTTTATTCTAAAAATCTTTTTTTTATACTATAAAAAACACTATTATATTTTTTATAGTATTTGCTAGGATCTTGAATAATACAAGAAATTTCAGATATTTCACTAGCTTTAAACACTGTTTTATCTAACTTATCATAAATAAGTGAAAAATCTTGCGAAAATTTATATAAAAATTCTAACTTATACTTATCATCAATACGCCTTAAATTCTATAAATACATTTTAAATTTAAAATAATAAAAAACATCTTGCAATCTACTTTTAAGCTCTAAATTTTTATCAAGAAACTTATCTAAAAACTCAAACTCATCACAAACGCAATATATTTTATCTTTACTCTTAACTGAAGCATGTTCATTATCTTGTCTATAAAAATAAAACCCTTCTTTATAGAAATAAATACTTGAAGCCAAACTTAAAATTTGAAACCATAATCCTATATCTTGATAAGAAGCTCCTTGTGTTTCATTTGCTCTTATATCATGTTTTTTTATAAAATCCATTTTATAAAGACTAGATTGATTCATATTCCAAGAATTTATAATAATACTTGGATTTAAATACGAATTAGTTTTTTTATTATACAAAGTTTGATCATAACATATAGAGAGATTTTTAAAAATTCTTTCTTTCTCCTTATCTTCAAAACCAATAAAATCAGATTTAACTACTTGGTAATCTTGATTGCGGGCTAATCTATAAAGTTTTTCACACATATCTATTTTTATATAATCATCACTTTCAACTATTGTAAAATATTCTCCTTTAGCTTCTTTTAATCCTAGATTAATTTGATAACCCAGACTCTTTTTTTTTGAAAAAATAATTTTAATTCTACTATCTTGCTTTTCATATGATTTTAATATATCTATAGTTCCATCAATTGAATACGCATCTATACATAAAATTTCAATCTCTTTTAAACTTTGAAAAATCACACTGTCTAAACATTCTTTGATATATTTAGCCGAATTATAAGAAGGGATAATAACAGAAATTTTAGGTTTAACTAAACATTTATACATTTGCATTCTTTTTAGCTCTCAAATCCTCAAAAAACCCCTTAGGATTAAAAAACAATTTTCTTGCCAAACGATAAAATTTAGTATGTGAAATCATAGCGCCAAGATACTCTAAACCTAAAATTTTCATCAAAAATGAAAAAGGTCTTATGCTTCTAAGCTCATACAAATAAGGTTTATAAACAAAAGATCTTAAAGGATAAAAGCTTTTATCATATTTTTGCGCCATCAGCATTTTTTCTTTATCAATGATGATTTGATAAAAAATTCCATCATGCTCAAAACTATAAAGCTCGTTAATCAAATAATAAAGCATTTCATACAAATCATGCTCATCGTCATTGTTTTGACTTAAAAAATCCAAGATAACTTTTTTTTCATTCTTCTTTAAAGTTAAAAAATATTTTTTCATTTGATAAAGTTTTTGCTCGCTTAAATTTAAATCTTGTTTATAATCTAAATTTAAATTTTTTCCAAAAAACCAAGAATGAGGTAAAATTCCTTTTTGAAAATAAAAAATATCACAATAATCTATACCATCAATTTCTTCTTTTATACTTGCATCCAAAAATATTTTAGTGATTTTTTCTTGTTGTAAAAAATCCAACAAAAGTTCATATTTTAACTCCTTAGCTATAAAAAAATCACTTATATTTTTATAAATGATTTCTCCCACATAAACACTAATATCCTTAAAATCATAATTTTGATCTTTAAAAAGCATTAAAACTTTTTCACCTTTGGCTTTAAAAACTTGCAAAGGTTTTAAATCGTGTTTTTTGATATTTTTTAAATGCTTATAAAAAAGCTGATGATTCTTATCTTTATTTTGCATATAAGCATTTTGATTGGGTTCTATATGATAAAAATGATACATATAAATTCCATAAAAACAAGCCTCATAACCAAGTAATGAAAACCAAGATCTAAAACCTTTAAAGTCAAAAAAATTCCAATTTCTAGCATCATAGCTTAAATTAACAGGCATTTTTTCAAAACTCACACAAGTTTTTAAAATTCTAGCAAAAAGATCAAAATCTTCATAACCATGTCCGATAAAATTTTCATCATTTCCGCCCAATCTTAAAAACTGATGTTTATTTATCACGATACTTGAAGTAGAACTTGGGGAAAAAAATTTTACCCAAGTATTTTTTGCTGTAAATAAATCCTCTTGTATTAAAATATCCCAAAATTTATCATCGTATTGTTTTAATTTTTCATTAGCTTCTTTACTAAGATACACTACGGGTAAAACTATCAAAGCATTGATATTTTGAGAAATATTTTTAATTTGAATTAGTTTTAAAATTTTTTCAAAATTATCCAAAGAAATATAACAATCCACATCCAAAAACAAAAGAACATTTGAATGCGCATAACTTGCTCCTAAATTCCTACATCTTCCTTGAGAAAAAGCTTTTTGATCCATATCTTTAAGATAAATATGATGGTTTGCTTGGATAAAATTTTTAAGCTCGTGATCTTTAGATGAATACCCTTCAACGAAAATAAATTCTATATTCTCATCGCTTTGAAAAGATTTAGCCTTTTTAACAACCCTTTCTTCTATATAAGGACGCTCCTTACTTAAGCCAAAAGGGATAATAACAGATAAAAGAGCCATTAAACATTTCCTATAGCATAAAGTTGGATAATCCCTACAACTTTTTCTTCTTTCCCTACTATAATTTCTTTAATTTTATGTTTTAGCATGATTTCTTCTGCTTCACTTGCCATAGCATCAGCATCGACTACTTTAGGATTAGTGCTCATGATTTCTTTAGCTTTAAAATCAAATCTTGGCTTATCACTTGCCTTTAAAGCACGACGCAAATCTCCATCGGTAATAATGCCAACCAATTTTTCATTTTCAAGCACCACACAAAGCCCTAGCTTTCCACTAGTCATCACATCAACAAGATCATTAAATTCAGTATCAGGATGCACTATAGGAAGGTTACTTGAAACCATAAGATCTTTTACCTTGGTTAAAAGCTTACGTCCCAAACTTCCCCCTGGATGAAAAAGGGCAAAATCATCGGGCTTGAAATTTCTTACCTTCATCAAAGCAGCCGCTAAAGCATCCCCCATAACCAAAGTTGCCGTTGTCGAAGACATAGGAGCAAGCTGTAAAGGACAAGCTTCCTTTTCCACAGCTATATTTAAAAATATATCGCTTTGCTTTACAAGGGTAGAATTTTTTTTACCACACATTACTATAAGTGGAATTTTACGCTTTTTTATGGCTGGAATGATTTTTAAAATTTCTTCAGTTTCTCCTGAATTTGAAATAGCAATTAAAACATCTTCGGAAGTTAACATTCCAAGATCTCCATGCAAAGCCTCTCCTGGATGGATGAAAAAGCTTGGCGTTCCTGTACTTGCTAGAGTAGCTGCTATCTTAGCACCTATATGGCCTGATTTACCCATACCACTGACTATACAACGCCCTTTGGTATTTAGCATCAAATTCACAGCTTGATTAAAATTTTCATCTAAGTTTTTAGTCAAATCCAAAATAGCTTGCGCTTCTTTTTCAAAAACTTCTTTAGCTATTTCAAGAGTATTCATTTTTAAACCTTAAAGATTAAGCACAACATTGGTTGCGATAGCAATTTGATAAAGAATTTGAGTTAACATTGAAAAAATTTGCAAATTCTCACTATCCACTTTTGGCAATACCAACACAGAATCGCCTGGTTTCATATCTATACCGCTATGATATTTTTCAGCTTTTCCATTGCTTCGTATCACCAAAACTTTTGAAGTATCCGCTCTTTCTCCATAACCTCCTGCAAGATTGATATAATATCTTAAATCTTTACCCTTATCATACACAAAAGCCCCAGGTAAAGAAACCTCGCCTTGAACTATGACAAGATTATTCTTACTTGGTACATTAATAGTATCACCATCTTCTAAAATAACCGAATTATAAGATTTTGGATTATCGATGACAATTTGGCCTTTTGGTTGCACTTGCTTAGCTCTTTGGATAAATTCTAAAATCGTTTTTGCTTGTTGAGCTCTTATAGCTGCACCTTGAGATGTAACAGAACTACTAGTTAAAGCTAGAGTTTCAAGCTCTTTAAGCTGAGCATTGATAAGTTCTTTTTGAGTTCTAGCTACACTTTTTCTAAATACTTGCAAAGCTTGCATGTTTGATTGCGGATTAGCTTTGATTAGTTTAGAAATATCTTCTAAAGTCGTTCCTTTACCCACAACCAAAGTTTTTAAACCATTATGCTCACCATTTATACTTATAGTTATATTTTCAGAAACATACTCAGGGTGAAATTCTACCTCATCTCCCGTTCTAAGTAAAACTTTTGAAAATTGCATTTTATTATAAGCACTGACATCAAGTTTATGATCTTCACCATAACTTTTTACGATAGCATTAGTTACGATAGGTTTAGCACCTGATACTCTAGCCAAGTCAGCTAAAGTTTTAATATCATTTGAAAGTTCAAAACGAAAAGGTCTTTGCACATCACCATTAACAAAAGCGTAATTTTGAACATTTCCTACTAAGATAACATCTCCGCTTCTAAAAGGAAAAAGATCCATTTGCCCCTTTAGTAAAAAATCATATAAATCGATATTTTTTATCACGCTATTATTGCGCAAAATTTGAATATCTCTAAAACTTCCATATTCTAAATTTATACCCCCTGCTTTATCAAGATACTGGATCACTGAATCTGAACTAAGTCCTTGATAAAGTCCTGGAGCATTAACACTTCCTGTTACAAAAACACTGACATTTTGATAAGCATTCATATCTGCATAAACAAAAACATTGCTTTTATAGATTTTATTAACACGCGCTTTTATAACACTTACAAGGGCACTATTTTTCACACCTAGTAAATTTACAGCTCCTACTTTAGGGATAAAAATATTTCCTTGAGAATCCACCACTAAAACTTGCGAAAACTCAACAGCTCCCCAAATTTTAAGACTGATTTGATCACCGACTGCGATCTTATAATCTGGATTATAAACTCTTTGATTGTAATTTTTAAAATTTCCATTAAAAAGATGAGCACCAAATACTAAAATTTGATGAATTTTTGTAAGATTATTTTCTTTATTTACTATATCATAATTTGAGCTTAAATTTTGATCTATGCTAGTTGTAGTAGAACCTTGATCCTCTGCTGAAATGATTTGCGAAACATCCACGGCTCCAAAACATAAAATACAACTAAAAAATAAAATTAATATTTTTTTCATTTTAATACTTATGCTCCTCTATTATCATTTTAATAAATTTAACAATCCCAAAAATCAAAGATAATACAATAAATGCTGTTAAAATATCATAAATTCTTTCAGGATATTTTGCGCTTTCTGGAATATCTGGACTTTGAATGATGACAAGTTGTTTTATTTTTCTTAATGCTTCTATTCTAGCACTTTCATAAGCTTTTAAAGCTGCTTCATAAGCTTTTTGCGCAAAAGTAGCTTCTATAGTTAAATCCTGAAATTTAGCAGCCAAATCATTAAGCTTTTGAGAAGAATTGTTAGCTGAAATTTTAGATTTTTCCCTTAAAAGCTGTTTTTTAATCGCTTCAATTTCTGCTTTAAGTGCTACTACTTCAGGTGCTGCATCATTCATATAACTTTGCAAAGTTAAAAGTTTAGCTTCTTTTTGAGCTAGATTAGCCTCAATTTGTGCAACCAAACTTGCTTTAGTTTCAGCTTGCTTTAAAGGATCAAAAACTCCGTATTTATTTTGAAAAGCAATTAAATCATTTTGTGCTTTTTGATATCGTTCTTTGTATTTTTGTACTTCATTTTCAGCAAAAGCCATTTGTTCTCTGGCTGCTTTATGAGAGATTTCGTTGATAAACTTTTCGCTTTCTTGCATAATAGTTTGAGCAATCAAATGAGCTGATTTAGGTGTAAAACCCTCCACTTCAACTTTTAAAAGTTTAGTGGTTTCATCCGTATGAACCTTAACTCTTGCTTGATAGTATTTAAGATAAGATTCTATCGAGCTTGAATCCCAAATTTTAAAAGGCAAGTCTATATGTTGTTCTTGATAAAGACTTTTAAGTTTAATTTTCTCATCCAAAATCTTTAACATATCACTTGATTCTATATAACCTTTTAGATAATTTAAATCTTCTTTTGCTGTAGAAGTACTACTAAGCAAAGACAAAATTCCACTTGTTTGAGCACTTTCTCCACTTGTTGATCTAACATCTAAAATCATCGTACTTACATATCTTGGAGCCGCGATTAATACATAATAAATCACAACAAAAATCATTACAAACCAAACAATTTTAAAAGAATCAAATATGTTTAAATCTTTGATTCTTTCCAATAAAGTTTTATTTTCTTCCATTAAGCTTTTCCTTGATACACAGCTATTCCTTCGTCTACATCATCATAAACCGTAATTTGTCCATTTTTCATATAGATTATTTTATCACACCATTCTTTAATTTCAGCTACATCATGAGATACCATAATCACTTTTGATTTACTTAATCTTTCTCTATATAATTTCACGCTTTTTTCCCTAAAAGCAGGATCTCCAACAGCCCCTGCTTCATCGATCAAATAATAATCAAAATCAAAAGCCATACTAAGTCCAAAAGCTATCCTAGCACTCATTCCCGAAGAATAAGTCTTCATAGGCTCATCAAAAAATTTCCCAAGCTCTGCAAAATCTTCTACGAATTTTACTTTTTCTTGAAGTTCTTTACCCTTATATCCATACACTCTAGCTACAAATTTAGCATTATCTCTAGCAGTTAAAGAACCTTGAAAAGCTCCGTTTAAACCCAAAGGCCAGGATAATTTTTTATTAGTAATTATCTTACCACTATCAGGAAGCTCTGCCCCGCTTAAAAGTCTCATGAGAGTAGACTTACCTGCTCCATTGCCCCCCATCAATCCTATACTACAATTTTCAGGAAATTCAAAAGTAAAATTTTTAAAAACATAATGTCTTCCACCGCTAAATAGAGGATAAGATTTTGTTAGATTGATTAACTTTATCATTCTTTTTTTGCCGCCGTTAAAGCTTGTCTGTTATAGTAATAGACAAAAAGTCCTATAAATAAAACAAGTAAAATCCAAAATATAGCATAAAAATAACTATATTCATCTTGCAAAGGATAATTCTCAAAAAAATTAAATCTTAAAAGTTCAAAAATATGAAGCAAGGGATTATAATATAGCATATCAAGTAAAGGGCGAGGGGTTAACCAAGTAGGGAGTATAATACCTGAAGTCCAATAAAACACTATACTAAAATAAGCTAATAAAGTTCTTAAAGGCTCTACAAAATGCCAAATAATAGCAAAACAAATCCCCAAAGCAAAAGCTGAGCACATAAGTAAAAAAATACAAAATAAAACTCCAAGTAGATGAACAGGAAATACATCAAATCTAAAAAACCATCCTGCAAAAAAAAGCACAGTGATAAAAATCACAAAATAAATACAAAATTCGAGCAAAGCTCTAGCAATAAATACATGTATAGGCTTTACAGGTTTATAAGCAAAAAGAGCCAAATTTGCCTGAGTACCATTCATAAGTTGAGTTACTATACTTCTAAACATAAAATAAGGCATAATACCTGAAATTAAAAACATAAAAATAGAAATTCCTTCAGGCATAACTTCATGATGATATTCTCTTATAATGGTGACAATTACTGTAATAGCAAGTGTTATTGACATTGGTTCTCCAACTACCCAAAGATAACCTAAATGCCTATTAGCACCAAATCTAGTTTTTAACTCTCTAAAAAATAAAGCGTGAATTACATTTAACATTTATTTTCTATACCTAACAATTTACATAAACTATAATCATAACTCATTTTTTTAAACAAAATCATAAAAATTTATTTTTTACAAAACTCAAGTTTTTTACCAAGTCCTAAAGCATTGTTAGTAAATTTAAGCCAAAAAAGCTCTAAAGCATAAATTTTTGCACTTTTATCAAGTTTAGCAAAGGGAAATTTAGAAAAATAAATTTTCATTTGCTCCTTGCTTGCCATTTTAAACTCGGCCTTAGCTTGCACACCTTTTAAAAAGGCTATTTTATTTTCTTTGGCTATATTAAGTGCTATACTTGAATTTTCACTGGCCAATCTTATATGCTTAGTATCTTCATGAGAAGCAATAATAAAAGCTAATTTCTTCTCGTCAAAAACATAGAAAGCACTAGCTGTATAAACACCTTTTTCATCAATCATAGCCCAAGATAAAAGCTGCTCATTTTTTATAAATTCTAAAATTCTTTCATCCATATTATAAAAATTATACTAAAATATTTTTAAAAATAACCGATTATAATTTTATAAACTATAAATATAAGGGGAAGAAATGCAAATTGATGCTAGCAAAAACCAAAGTTTTTCGATGGATTATACAACAAAAAGTGGCAAACATTTAGCCCTTTCTATGTATGATAATCAAAGTGTAAGTTATGCAAATAATGAAGAAGGTAAAACTCTTAATCTTAAGCGTCAGTATGGCTTTAGCTTTACTTTTGAAGGCTCTAAGCTCACACAAAATGATCTTGATGAGATTAAAAATGCTATGAAAGAAGTTGAACCTATGATCAAAGACTTTTTAGCAAATTCTAAAGTCGGAGAGTTAAAGCCAAAAGAAATTATAGAATCAGCTATGCAAATGGCAAATGTTTTACCAACACCAAATGATGAAAACCATCAAAATGCTATTATGAATAATTTTACAAATAAACTCAGTGATTTACTAAAACAAAATCAAACAGATGATAAAGATATCAACACTTCTATGCTTGAAGATAGCAAAAAACTTCTCGATAAAGTTTTAGAACAAATGAAAAAACAACTTGAAAAACAACAAGAAAAAGCCAAGGAAAATCAAGATAAGACAGATGATAGTTTAAATCTTTACGCTTAAATCATATAATATTAAAAATTATCAAGGAGTTTTTAAATGACAAATATCGAAATTTTAGAAAATATGCTCAAACTCCAACAAAAACTCAACGATGAAACGAACGGCTTAAATTGGGAAAATGGCTATACCAAAGAAGGAAAACTGATCAGTTGGAGACGCTGTATTTATATGGAATGTGCAGAACTTATAGACTCTTTTGCATGGAAACATTGGAAAAACATTTCAAATCCAACAAATTGGGAAAATGTGCGTATAGAGATTATCGATATTTGGCATTTTATCTTAAGTCTTTTACTTGAAGAGTATCGCGATAAAAACGGTAAAGATTTCAAAGCTATAGCTACAGAAGTCAATGCTGCAAGTGTGTTTCAAGATTTTTGCAAAGAAGAAGAACATCCTAATGAGAGTGATATTTATGGTATTTTAAATGATATAGAGCTTATTATCCATAAATGCAGTGGCTTTGGATTTAATCTTGGAGAATTACTTTCAACCTATTTTACTCTAGCTATTAAATGTGGGCTAAATCTTGAAATTCTTTATAAAACCTACATAGGTAAAAATGTTTTAAATATCTTTAGACAAAACAATGGCTACAAAGATGGCAGCTATAAAAAAACTTGGAACGGCAAAGAAGACAATGAAGTTTTAGCTCAAATTTTAGAACAAGAGCTTGATTTTGATACTATTTATAAAAAACTAGAAGAATACTACAAAAAGGCATAATTTGGATATTTTAAAACTTGCGATCAAAGATTTTTTAAGTCTTAAATTTTTAAAATTTGCCTTAATTCCTTTGATTTTTAGCCTTGTACTTATGCTTTTTTTAGGAGCACTTGGCTTTTCAGCCTTGCTGGATTATTTTAATTCTTTATTTAGTGTTGGAGAAGATTCGTTTTGGGCGTGGTTTTATGCCCTTCATTTTGTACAAATTTTAATCACCATCATAAGTTTTTTATTTTCAGGTTTTATTATAGTTTTTGCTTCAGTTTTTTTAGCCCTTTTTATCACTTCTTTTCTTACCCCTTTTATCGTTAAAGAAATCAACCAAAAATATTACCATTATGATAATATAAACGAAGTTTCAACCCTAAAAACTATCTTTGAAATTTTTAAAATATTGATAAAATTTATAGGGATTTTTTTACTTTGTACCTTGACTTTATTCTTACCTTTTATCAATATTTTTGTATATTATCTTGCCTTTTATTATCTCTTTCACAAACTTTTAATGCTTGATATTACTAGCACGATTTTAGACAAAGAAAGTTTTAAAAATTTTCATTCTGATTTTTCACCTTTAGAGTTTAAATTTAGCACTCTTTGTTTTTATCTACTCTCATCAGTGCCACTTTTAGGACTTTTTTTGCAAGTGTTTTTTGTGATTTTTCTCACACATTTAGCCTATCAAAGAATTTTAAAATTAAAAGCTAAGGCTTGAAATATCGATTTTGTGATTATACAAATAAGCTCTTAAAAGTCTTGGAATTTTAGCTATTCTGCACTCTTCTTTGAAATTTTTGGGTAATTTTTGACAAGTTTCATACTCAAAAACAATAGCTTGTTCGTTTTTATACACAAGTGCTATTTTGCCACCTAAAACACAATCACCTTTTAAAAGCTCCTTTCTTTGCGCTGCACTTAAAAGCAAGCCTTTCATTTTTACCGCTCTAGCAATCAAACTTTCATTTTTAGAGCAAATAAGAAGCCCTTGAACTTCTTTGATGTTTTCAAAATCATAAAGTTTTTTCCTATCTTCACCAAGATAAGAAAAGCTTCTTTTTAAACCCTGATGAAATTCACTCACAAAGGCATTGGAGAAATTTTTTCTTATATAATTTCTAAAATATTTTTCATTTTCATTACTTTCATCATGGAAATAAAAAATATCTTTTTCTTTTAAAAAAGATGAAATTTCATCTTTACTTATAAAGAGCAAAGGGCGTAACAGTGTATAATTTGAGCGTTTTTCATACTCTTGCATACCTAAAATTTCAGCCAAACCTGCACCACGAGAAAGTTGCATCAAAAACCATTCAAACTGATCGTTTAAATGATGGGCTAAGATAAGATGATCATAATCTTGCTCAAGACAAATTTTTTCAAAAAAATCATAGCGAAAATCTCTGGCTTTTTTTTCAAAATTACTTTGAAATTTAGGAGCGTGTTTTATGAAAATTTTTTTATGAAATTTCAAAGCAAGTTCTTTGGCTTTTAACTCTTCTAAATCACTATTTTTTCTAGTTTTGTAATTTATCATCACAAGATCAAAGTCGATCTTTTCTCGCATTAAAAGATAAAAAAGCGCACTAGAATCACTTCCATAAGAAAAAGCAAGTAAATTTTTACCCTTTTTTAAAAGGGATAAAATTTCATCTTTAATTTGCATCTACTTTTCTTAAAGCCTTAGCAAGGAGCTTTTTATCAAGGTTTTGTAAAATTTCACATTCATAAATTTGCCCCATTTCTAAATTTCCACATTCGCTTTCATTGATAAGAATTTCCCCATCAATCTCTCTATCCCATCTTAAATCTTTAGCTGCGATGAAAAACTCTCCCTCGCTACTTTCTCCCGTGCAAACTACTAAACGCTTTTGCCCTACTTCTTTTTCAAAACTTTTTTCTATGACTTCATCAACAATTTTTTCTATAATTTTAAGTCTTTTATTGATCACTTTAAAAGGCACTTGCTCCATATCAAAAGCGGCCGTATCTTCTTCCTTAGAATACGCAAAAACGCTTATCCTATCAAAACCAAAATCTTTAACAAACTCACAAAGCTCTTCAAAATCCGCTTCGCTCTCACCTGGATGCCCTACGATAAAGCCTGTGCGTAAAAAGCTATTTGGCGCACTTTTCATTAAATTTAACATTTCTTTAAGTCTTGTGCTATTTGCCCCACGCTTCATGATTTTAAGCATATTATCACTTATGTGTTGCAAAGGCATATCAAAATAATTTACAAAAATTTCAGAAGCTATAATGCGTTTGATCAAAGCTTCGCTCGCACTCGTAGGATAAAGATATAAAATTCTAGCTGCTCTTATGCCTTTGATTTTTTCCACCTCATCAATTAAGCGTATAAGCCCATCTTTTTTACCCTTATCAAACAAATAAGAACTCGTATCTTGTGCGATAAAAGAAAAGTCCTTATAACCTCTAGCTACCAAATCTTTAAGCTCAGCTACAATGCTACTTATTTCGCGAGATTTTAACTTACCTTTAAAACTTGGGATGGCGCAAAAAGAACATTTTTGATTACAACCTTCGGCGATTTTTATAAAAGCATGGGAATTTGAACCTGTAATAATGCGTTTGGAATTTTCACTCTGCAAATAAGTCGAATTTGAAAATAAATTTGTTTTTTTAAGTATCATTTCATCGACTCTTTCATAATCACCCACACCTGTGAAAAGATCAACCTCAGGAAGTTCTTTCATAAGTTCTTCGCGGTAACGCTGCATCAAACAACCCGTAACCACCAAAAGAGAATCTTTTTTTCTTTGTTCGTGCAAATCCAAAATCGCATTAATGCTTTCTTTTTTTGCACTATCGATAAAACCACAGGTATTTACGATTAAAACATCAGCATTGTTTGGCTCATCGCAAAGCTCATAAGCACTAAGGCGTCCTAGCATGATCTCACTATCAACTAAATTTTTATTACAACCTAAAGACACAAGATAAAGTTTTGGCATTATTCTCGCTTTTTAAATTATTTTCTGGTATTATATCAAAAATAAATAATAAAATAATTTAGGAGAAATTTTATGAATAAAAAAAATGTAATTTTATTAGGCGCAAGTAATTCCAGAATGCCTGGTGGTATTCAAGATGGTTTAAACCAAGATAATATCAATCTTATAAATTTATCCTTAGGAGGAACTTCATCTCTACATAGAGTTTATTCTTTAAAAAGAAAAGAAAATCAAGAAGTATTAAAAAAAATAGATTTAATAATCATAGAAGTTAATATTATGGATATTTATATGTGTTATGAGCTTAATTTAAAAACTGCGATAAATAATATAACATATCTTTATGATGAATTATCGGCTTTTAAAACAAAAATACTAGTTCTTTTACTTTTTGATTTTAGAATTGCACAAAGGAAAGGATTTATTATAAACAATTTTCATAGATATAAAGCCAAAGAATATGGATACAATGTTATAGATGTTAATGATGTTGTAAATAAATTGAATTTAAATGACTTTTTTATGAAGCCTGACTGGTGTCATATGTTAACTTCCATTATGTATCAACTTGGAAAAAATATTGTCAATAATATCTCTTGCTTTTATCTTCCACATAAAAATAAACAATTTAATTACCAATTTGAAATAATCACTCCAGATCAGTTGGAACTTTTAAATGGAAATAATCCTGACAAAAAAATAATCAAAAATTTAATGTATAAAGAAATTCTCTATAAAATTGATAAAAATCATATTCTTAAAATACCAAAAAAATATGATGGATTTCAATTAATAGGAATACACACCTTTAATAATGCAAAATCCAAAATTACCCCGAAAAATATAAATT
>NZ_RYYJ01000006.1:15160-114483 GCF_004379015.1 Campylobacter sp. US50a
GATGCGCCTAGGTTGAAAAAGGAGTTTGGGAAGAAGCGGTAGAATAAGAATTTTTTTAAATCTTTACAAAGCATAAGATAAGAAAGAGTTAAGAATTCCTTATCTTTTTAAACCTTTCATTGATTTCTAACTTTTGAACAATCTCTACTTTAGTTGGTATTTTATAACTAGCTAGTTTATCTTTGCAAAATAGTCTGATTTCCTTCTTGGCTTCTAAAGTAGCAGGATTTTCATTTTGTTTTATTACAATCTTTGCACAAACACTTTGACCTGTTAAAGGGTTATTTTGCCCATAGACTAAACAATCTTGTATAAATGGTATTTGCATTAATATACCCTCTACTTCTTGAGGCAATACTTTTTCTCCGCCAATATTAATAACTTCTTTATTTCTTCCAATAATTTTAATATATTCTTCACCATTTTCATTAATCACTTCAACCAAATCACCAGTAGCAAAGTATCCATCATCTGTAAAAACAGAATTATCAGCATTTAAATAACCTAAACTTTGCATATTACTTTTTAAAAATAGCTCGTTATTGATAATTTTATATGCTATGTTTTCTAGTTTAAAGTAATTCCCAAAGCTTTTTGTTTGAGCTATGCCTACTTCACTTGTACCAAAAGTTTGATGAAATTTAACTTTTGGAAAAGTTTGCTTCAATTTTACAAGTAAAGTTTCTGGCATTCTCTCTGTGCCATAACTAATAATTTTTAAACAGCTTAAATTATACCTCTGAATAACATTTGCTACTAACATTAAACTAAGCAAAGAGGGGGAAGTAGGCAAGAGTGAAATTTGATATTTTTCTATAGTTTGAGCTAAGGTTTCAATATTTTTTCTATCTTTTATAGCAATTGCACAAGCATTCATACTGAGACAGTTAAACAAAGTATTTAAACCACCTATATGATCAAACATTAAAAACAATAAAATATTAAGTTTTTTTGATTTTTTATTAAGATAGATATTTAAAATCTTATCAAGATCATGTACTATAGCCTTGGGCTTACCTGTGCTACCACTTGAAAATAAAATCAAGCCAGGCTTATTTGCATCTATAAGTTTTTGAATTAAATCATGATTATTGTAAGGTTTTTTCTGAAGTTCGTGTTGATTGTTTTTAAATAAAATATCACAATTAATTTCAGTAAGCTTATTATCAATCTCACTTTCATTAATAAATGGAATAATTATTTTATTAAGCTCAATACATGCTAAAAATAAACTTATACTTTCGAAATCATAATCTCCTATAAGACCAACAATGTTCACATTTTTAAGGTTTGTTAATAAATTAATTTTATTGATTATATTATTATATAAATCATTATAAGTATATTTTTGATCCTCATAAATTAAAGCATATTGCTCTTTATTGTCATTAAAAACTTTATTTAAAAAAATATTTTTGAATTTATCCATTTACTCCACCTAGGTATATTATCTGTCCTGTTATAAAATCGCTTTTTTCATCAATAAAAAAATCAATTACATTAGCAATATCTTGAAAATTTCCAAATCTTTTTATAGCTTGTTTATTAAGTAAATCTTGGACTTTATCTTTTGGTACATTTTTAATTAAATCAGTGGGAACTGGCGTAGGTCCTATGGCATTGCAAGTAATGCCAAATGAGCTTAATTCTTTAGCACAAACTTGAGTTAAATTGCAAATAGCTGCTTTTGATGCCGCATATATAGCTTCTCCTTCTAATCTTAAAGCAACTGCAACTGTAGAAAAATTTATAATTCTATAAGGCATAACAACTTGTTTTTTTTTGTATGTTTGGCTCATGATTTTTGAAACTTCTCTTATTAGTAAAAAACTACCATAAACATTGGTTTTAAAAATATTATCTAAGCTTTTAAATGGAGTGGTTAATATGTGATTCATAGCTGCTATACCAGCATTATTGATCAAAATATCAATTTTTCCAAATTCTTTTTTTATACTTCTTACCATAGAAACTACAGCTTGTTCATTGCAAACATCTAATTCAAAATGTCTATAATTTTCATGCTCTATGCTCGCTTTACCTCTTGAGCAACCACAAACTATATGATTTTGCTTCAAATAGTATTCACTTAACTCTTTACCTATACCTTTTCTAGTTCCTGTGATAATGATGATTTTTTGCATTATTCTTGCTCTTGGAGTTTTTTAATTATAAAATCAGTTAAGCTTTCAACATCTTTAAATGGAGAATTTCTTGCACTCATCATCTTTTCATCCGCTAAAATGATTTCTTTATTAAATTCTCTACTTAAAAGTTCTTCCAAGTCAGCAACTAAATTCACTAGGGCTAACGAGTCTAAACAACCACCGAAACCATTATATAATTTTGTGTTTTCATCTACTATTTTTAATTCAGGTATTTCATCCGATAAATTATTTAATAATTGTAGTATATTTTTTTTAACATTAGTCTTCATAACATAAATCCTTATCTAAAATAATCTGTACTTTTATTTTATAAAAAAATAACTTAAATATAGTATAATCTCTTAATTTTGAGTCTAAAAATTTCATATTTTTGGATGTATTAATAAAAAATATTGTATTAGTTGAAGTTAGCAATTTAAGAGTTCCATAGGACTTCAAGCTAAATTAAAAAAAACAATATTTCTTTATTTAATTTATCACTTGATATAACAATATCATTGCATAAACTTTACTGTTTAAAAAGAAAAAATCATGAGAATATAAACAATACTAATTTAATTATTATTAAATCCAATATTATGGATACCTCTTATCAAATACTACTTCGATCTTAAAAAAAAATATATACTACCTTTATAATAAATTAGCAAATTTAGAAAATAAAAAACATATAAATATTAAATATTATTAACTAGACATTAGTAATTTTTGCATAAAACCAGATTCATATCATATGTTTAAGCATAATATTAGCAAAAACATTATTGATAATATCGAATATATGATTTATCATCATAACAAGAAAAACACTATGACAATTTGAATATGATGGATTTCAATTAATAGGAATACACACCTTTAATAATGCAAAATCCAAAATTACCCCGAAAAATATAAATTCAAATATATCTTATAATTATTCTAGCTTATTATTTTCAAACTCTCACTCAAAACTTATAAAATCAGCTTTTGGATATAATATATTTTTGGATATTAAGAAAAAATTTATAATTGATAATAATACCACAGTATCCTTTAATGAAAATTTTGAGTATTCAGAAATTTCACATAAAGTATTTAAATATGAAAATTATATAAATACTCTAGATCATGTAAATTTAATTTCTTTGTTTTTAATTAAAGAAGATTTCAATACTACTAAGAATATAAACTATAGTTGGTTACATAAGGAAGTTGACATTGATCAAGAATATAACTTTAATCATTTGATGCCAGATTTGCAATTAATAAAAGAATCTATAGAGGAATATAATATTAAAACACAGCTTAATGAGTCATGTTTTCTACAAAATCAAACAAATGAGCTATACTCAAAAATCTCTTCACTAGAACAAGATAACATCTCTCTAAAACAAACCCTAAATTCCTTACCTGTAAAAAAACAACACTTAGAATTAGCTAATTTAGAACAAGATTTGGTTATTAAAAAATTAGAAAGTAAAAAACTTGCTAAATCTTTGGGTATAAAAATGAGCATAATAAATCCTAAAATTACTTTTATTCAAGCCAATTCAGCTAAAGCTCGCATCCAAAATCATCTATCTTACAAACTAGGGCGAGCTTTAATTGCTAATTCAAAAAGTTTATGGGGTTATATAAGAATGCCTTATGTATTATCTTATATAAAAGACAAACACAAATTTGAACAAAAAGCCTATGAAGAAAAAATAAAAGAAAATCCAAATTTAGCTTTACCTCCTTTAGAAAGCTATCCAGATTATAAAGAAGCTTTAAAAGAAAAAGAATGTTTTACTTATAAATTAGGAGAAGAATTTATTAAGGCTAGTAAGAATTGGTATGGGGGGGGGTATATCAAATTTATATTCAAAGATGCGCCTAGGTTGAAAAAGGAGTTTGGGAAGAAGCGGTAGAATAAGAATTTTTTTAAATCTTTACAAAGCATAAGAAATCGTAACAATAGATTTTTTAATGTAAAATTTGCTAAAATAATACCTAAAAATGAAGAAAGAAAATTTTTATGGATAATTACGAATTTAGCGAACTTTTAAAAACTTTAAAAAACAAAGTCGGCAACATAGCCTCCATCATCAAGCCTGAAAATATCCAAACAAGGCTTAAAGAAATCGAAGAGCTTGAAAATTCTCCTTCTTTTTGGAGCGATGTCAAACAAGCAGGGATCATAGGAAAAGAAAAAACCAAAATCACCAATCTACTTAAAAACTATGAAAATGCTTTTAATGCCCTAAATGACGCATGCGAACTTTTCGATCTAGCCAATAGCGAAAACGATACAGAAACACTTGAAGCTTTATTTAATGACGCACCAAAGCTTGAAGATACTATCACAGGTCTTGAAATTTCCATGCTTTTAAGCGGAGAAAATGATGGTAAAAATGCCATTGTTTCCATTCACCCAGGTGCAGGCGGAACAGAAAGTAATGACTGGGCAAGCATACTTTATAGAATGTATTTAAGATTTTGCGAAAGAGAAGGTTTTAAAGTCGAAACTTTAGACTTTCAAGAAGGCGAAGAAGCAGGACTTAAAGATGTGAGCTTTTTGGTTAAAGGCGAAAATGCTTATGGTTATTTAAAGGCTGAAAATGGTATCCATCGTTTGGTAAGAACTTCTCCTTTTGATAGTGCAGGACGCCGTCATACAAGCTTTTCAAGTGTTATGGTAAGCCCTGAACTTGATGATGATATAGAAATTGAAATCGAAGAAAAAGATATAAGAATAGATTATTACAGAGCAAGCGGTGCAGGCGGACAACATGTCAATAAAACAGAATCAGCTGTAAGAATCACACATTTTCCAACTGGTATAGTTGTACAATGCCAAAATGACAGAAGTCAGCACAAAAACAAAGCCACTGCTTTTAAAATGCTAAAATCTCGCCTTTATGAACTTGAACTCATGAAACAACAAGATAGTGCTAATGCTGGAGAAAAAAGCGAGATAGGTTGGGGGCATCAAATCCGCTCTTATGTGCTTTTCCCTTATCAGCAAGTCAAAGACAATCGCAGCGGAGAAGCTTTTTCTCAAGTGGATAATATCCTTGATGGAGATATTAAGAAAATGATAGAAGGCGTTTTGATTGCTTTGAAAGCGGAGTAGTTATTTCCATAATTTTACACTTCTGTAATCATAAAAGAAAATAATTTTATCAGTGCTAAATGGCTTAATTTCTGATCTTTTTTCACAATCAGATATACCTAAAAAAATATTTTTTATATTATGATTACTATTGATTGCCTCTCTAATATGTTCATCATTTTCTTTAAGCTTGGTTCCAAAAATAACTAAATTATCGCATTCAATGGTTTTTAATTGTTCTAAACAAAATTGAAGATACTTATTTTTTAAAATTTGCTCTAATTTTTTATTAGAATCTCCACCTAAAACACACACAGGGTAGTTTTTATTATCAATTTGTTCAATAATCTGTTCCAAGATGGCTTTATCTTTATTACGTATCTTTATAAGCTTATTATCGATTTCAAATAAATGGAGTGCTCCGTGAAGAAAAAAGAAATTTTTATCACAATAGTCTTCTTGAAATATTAAGCTTGAATCTTTTTTAAGAAAACCATCGCAGTATTTCCTTCTTGTATCATCTTTTGCTTGTTTATTATACTCCATTATTAACCAGTATAAAAGCAAATCATAATTAAGAGTAAAAATATTACCATAAGGCTCTATAAATTCAATAGCTGTAGAAGATTTTTCATCTAAAAATTTAGGATGTTTTTCTCTAATAATTTTAATAAATTCTTGTTTTAATTTAATTTTATATTCTTCTACAATACTTGATTTATCATTAAAATCAAAACATTCTAAAACTCTTTGACTAATCTCCAAATGCTTCATAATTTCTTCAATATCATGAGAATTTGTTAATTCAAGTTTAGAAAAAAGATTATTTATAATATTGTCATTTTTGTTCATATTATTTATCAAATTTTCAAAAGAAAAATTAGCTTCATAAGCTATACTAAATCCATTGCCCAAAAGTAAAACGTTATTTTTTTGAGACAACATTGTCAGTTTTCTCTTTATATCTTCATACGTTAATAATTGATTTTTATCATTCATTTTAAAAAAATCCTTTCGTAGTATTCTTCAGTGATATATTTACTTATTGTTTTAATCATTTCGTGATTCAATGCAAAATTTCTTCTAAAACCACAGTGGCATAAGAGCCTTTTTGTAAAAAAAACTCTATACAAAAATGAGCTTTTTCTTCATCATAACGCCATTTTAACTCTTCTAAATATCCCCACATAAAGCGTCTTGAACCTTGCATTTTAGCCTTAAACTCCAAAGCATCTTTAAAAATTTCATTTTCTAAATTTAAGGCCAAACCTTCTCCTGTTTCATAAGCCTTAGCACCGATTAAAAGCCCCATGGCACTTATATCTCTTGCCTTAAAACGCCCAAGCTCAGCACTTAAATCCTCGCATAAAAAACACTTTCCAAAAGGATAATGCCCTAAAACCTCACCTTTTAAAAGCTTAAAAAATTGTTCTTGTTTTTTAAGTTCTTTAGCTTCTTCTTTGGAGATTTTATAAATTTGGATCAATTCTTTTTCGCTAAAATCATTTGCAAAATGTGACAACTCCACTCTTTTACTCAAATAACGATTAAAAAGCTCACTTTGAAAAGCTGAAATTAAAAACTCTTTCATTTTTACATTTTTCATCTTTTTGCCACGCAAAATTTCAAGCCCTTCTTTGTAATTATCCCCAAATTTTCCAAAACGCTGATAACCAAAATAATTCGCAAAACCTTGTTTATCCAAATTCATCAAAGCTTGTTCTAGTTTTAAAGCATCGCTTGGTAAAACTTTTTTTAAGCGTATGAAAAAAGAATTTCCTTTTAAATGCCCTATTCTTAGCTTGTTTTCATGGGTAAAAATTTCTAAAATTTTAAGTTTAGGATGAGAAAAATTTGACAAAAAACTCTCAAATTTTTTAGGCATAGAAAGGTATTGAAAGGTTGATCCTTGCTTGTCTTTAAGCCCTGCATAACCAAAATCTCTTATTTTAACCCCGCTTGCTTCACTTAAAATTTTTAAAGCTTCATTTGTGGTTAAATCTTTTTTATTGATATGTAAAATAATATGCTCACCCTTACCGCTAAATTCATACAAAGGCTTTTCACGCACTACAAAATCATCGCTATTTTTACTAAAATACGCATTAATAGGACTGTGTTTTAAACTATACAAAGGCTTAAAAATGGTGTTCTCTTCCGCTAAATTCATATTTTCCGTTCACTGCTTTTCCAAAGATATTTAATTTCACGCCGTATTTTTTGGCTATTGTTTCTATATTTTGCCGTTCTTTTTCATCAAAAGCAAACAAAATTTCATATTCTTCTCCACTATAAAGCGTATAATCATCAAGTTTTTTAAACCAAGAAATACCGCATTTATTTAAGGCTAAAAGCCTTGATAAATCCTTGCTTAAACCATCTGAAATATCCATAGCACAAGAAATTAAAGGTGCGATTTCATAAAAAAAACTAGCTCTTAATTTTGGCTTTATAAATACATGGTTTGGTTTTAAAGTGCCCCCATTTTGTAAAATTTCAAGCCCTTTTAAACTTCGTCCTAATTTTCCTGTATAAGCAAGTAAATGTCCTTTTTTTAAACCTTTTCTAAAAACAGCTTTATTATTGATCTTTGAAATGATAGTAAGACTAATGTCTATTTTATCATTACTTATAGTATCGCCGCCTATGATTTTTATATTAAATTTCCTAGCTGTTTTTAAAAAACCTTTTTGCAAGGCTTTGATCTCATTTTCGCTTAAATTTTTTGGTAAAGCAAGTCCTAAAAGTGCGTATTTTGGTACAGCATTCATCACAATGGCATCTGAGATATTGACAAGCATTGCTTTTGTAGCGATTTGCTCTAAGCTAAGCCACTCTCTTTTAAAATGCACATTTTCAAAAAACAAATCCTTGCTAAAACACCAATCATCAATAATAGCTCCATCATCGCCATTTTTTTCATTTAAAAAAGCTTTGATAATAAAATCTTCTTTGTTCATAATGCGTGATTTTATAAAATTTCCTTTTAAATTCTAGTGAATTTTAGAAAAATTTTATATAATATAGAAATATTTAAGGAAAAACCATGAAAAAATTAGAATTAAGAATTTTTAGATTTGATAAAACCAAGGATTATGAGGCTTATTATAAACCTTATATTTATGATAATTATGAAAATTTTGCAAGCTTTTATGATTTGCTTTTACAAGTTCAAGATGATGATATTTATTTTGATTTTGATAAATATGAAAATACTTACATAGTTGTAAATAAGCAAATCATACCACTTTTTACACCTTTAGAAAAAATAGCAAAAGAATTTGATTTTAATCTTTGTATCGAGCCTTTAAGTACAAAAAGAGCTATTAAAGATCTTATCATTGATAAAAATGATTTTTTAGACAAATACAAATATCTTGAAAAATTTGGCGATGAAGAGGATAAAAAGCTTTATGCAAAATATGATTATTTATATTATGCGAGTGAAATTTTAGACTATCTTCCTGAATATATGGGCGATGGAGTGTTTTATTTGGCCTCAAAAATGATAGAAAAATATCCTGAAAAAAAGATAGAAATTTTAAAAACTCTAGCAGATAAAGAAAAGGGTATTTTTTATCACCTTGAAAGCAAAAATGAAATTTTAGAAACAACGATCAAAAACCTACAAAATGAAATTTTAAATTTAGGGCTTTTTGATAAAAATATTTTACACTTTGATTTACCTAAAACCAATGCTTTTGATAATGAGATTAAAGAACTTAAGGAAATTAAGCATAATTTTAAAGATTTCAATATAGCTTTTTATGGTTTTAATGCTTGTGATACTTTAAAATCCAAACTTGAAGCTAAATTTATTTCCTATGAAAACAGTACAAAAAATAATGGCTTTACTTTACTGAATTTAAATCCCACACTAAGCTATAAAATGGCTGCAGATATTGTTTTGGACGCTTATGATAGCGGGGCTGATTTTATGGTAGTAAAAGAAGAAAAGGATTTTTATCTTTTTGATACTTGTGCTAAAAAACTTATGGGAACAAGTGGGAGAGAATTTGAAGACTTTTATATTTTAAGTCGTTTTGAGTTTTTAGCCCTTATCCAAGGTATACAAGCTCCATCATTAAAAAATCACACTTTAAAGGTTAGTTTGATATGAAAATCTCTTTAGAATGTAAAGACCTCATCATAGAAAAAACTTTAGAACTTTTTTTAAAAGATCATTTGGTAATGAAAAAAGATTGTGATTTTATCATTAGCGATGAAAAAATTCACACCGCAAAACCCTTATTTATCATCTCTAAGAACTCTCCATTTTTAAGCGTGCCATTTAGCAAAGAAGCCTTGTTTGAGTCTTTAAATGAATTTGACAATGCTTTAAAAGCAGCAGCTTTACAACTTGCACTTGAACAAAAAAGACTGCTTGAAGAAAAAATTGACGCTATTGCTTTGGAATTTAAAAAAGATTATGAAAATAAAATCGATCTTGCCATAAAAGATCTTAAAAACAAACTCGTAAAAGCACTTAATGATGAATGATGAATTTATAAGCGTTAAAGACTTTTTTAATCACAATGAAAAAAGAAAAAAATTTCTTCAAAAACAAGAAATTAGTTCCCCTAAAGAAAAAATAAAAAAAGTCAAAGAAACAAAGCTTTATACAAATATAGAAAGTGGTAAATACAAAGGGAAAAAACTACTTTTACCTAGTCTTACAACAACAAGAAGTACTAAAAGCATAGTAAAAAGTTGTGTTTTTAATGTAATAAGGGAAGATTTAAGAGATAAAATTTTCATTGAAGCCTTTGGTGGAAGTGCTTTAATGGCGGCTGAAGCACTAAGTAATTATGCTTTAAAAGCTTATGCTATAGAACTTGATGTAAAAGCCTATAAAATTGCTTTAGAAAATGCTAAAAATATAGATCCAAATTTAGAAGTTATCCATGCAAATACTTTTGAAATTTTACCCAAACTCATAGAAAATTCAAAAAATAAAATCATCTTATATCTTGATCCACCTTTTGATATTAGGGAAGGTTTTAGCGATATTTATGAAAAAATTTATCATTTTTTAGAAAATTTAGATTTAAAGGCTTTAAATTTAATCATTTTTGAACACCACTCAACCATAAAAACTCCCGAAAAAATCCAAAATTTTCAAAAAGTCAAAGAAAAGAAATTTGGATCAACTAGCTTAAGCTTTTACGCTTCTTAACTTACTTGGAACACTTCTTGCTTGATCTATCATCAACAATAGATTAAAGGAAGAATCCATGAGAGTTTTAACGATATTTTTACTCTTTATGACAAGCATTTTTGCAGTACAAATCAAGGATGTAGCAAACACTGTAGGTGTAAGAGATAACCAACTTATAGGTTATGGACTTGTTGTAGGGCTTAATGGAAGCGGCGATGGAACAAGCTCTAAATTTACACTACAATCCATCTCAAACCTTTTGCAAGGTATGAATATCAAAGTAGATCCTAACGATATCAAATCAAAAAATACCGCAGCTGTTATGGTTACAGCCAAACTTCCAGCCTTTGCAAAAAGCGGAGATAAACTTGATATTACCGTTTCATCTATGGGTGATGCAAAATCTTTACAAGGCGGAACACTTTTACTGACTGCACTTCGTGGGATTGATGGTGAAATTTATGCTATAGCACAAGGCTCTATCTCAACAGGAGGTTTAACACCTAGACCAGGAGGAGCAGGTTCTCACTCAACTGCTGCAACCGTAATGGGCGGAGCTAATGTAGAAAGAGAAATTCCACAAAATTTTAGTCAAAATAATGATCTAACCTTAAGCTTAAAAGTAGCAGACTTTAAAACCGCAAACGATATAGAAAGAGTTTTAAATACTGTCTTTGGCGAAGAAGTGGCTAAAGCCATCGACTCTCGCACAGTAAAACTCAAAAAACCTGAAGATCTTTCAAATGTTGATTTTATGGCAAGAGTTTTAGAACAAGATATAGCTTATAAACCACAAAGCAAAGTTATCATTGATGAAAGAACAGGAACAGTGATTGCTGGAGTTGATGTAGAGGTAGAACCTGTTTTAATCACTCATAAAGATATCACCATAAAAATAGATCCAAATAATAACTCAGTAGCTAATCAAAATGAAATCGATATGAAAGACGGTGGTTTTGTAGATCCAAGTTCAAATACCTTAAGAATCAACAATGCAAAAAGCACAGTTGCAAATATAGCTAGAATGCTTAACAAACTTGGAGCAACCCCAAATGACATTATCGCTATTATGGAAAATTTAAAGCGTGCAGGTGCAATTAACGCGGATTTGGAGATCATCTAATGAAAATCGATAATTTTTTAAATACTTATAGTATGAATAGTGCTTTACTTGATCGTGCAGCTAAAGCAAGAAGTTTAGAATCAAGCATCAAAATAAATGATAATGATATAGTTACAAAGAGCAAAGAAGATGAAGCCTTAAAAGAACAAACGGATGCTTTTGAAGCATTTTTTTTAAAGCAAGTTTTAGATGTATCTTTAAAAAGTCAAAATTCACTCTTTGGAAAAGATGCCAGCGATGAAATATACTCTTCCATGTATAACGATACCATGAGTAAAGCTTTAAGTGGAGGTATGGGTTTTTCAAAATTATTATACGATTTTTTAAAAGAAAGGGGTTAAGTTTTTTAAATTTGGGTCGATATAGTTTGTAGAGGATTATAACTAAGATCAAGGAGGCAGAAATGATCAATCCTATACAACAAAGTTATGTGGCAAATACCACATTAAATACAAATAGAATAGATAAAGAAACAAAAACAAACGATACTCAAAAAACGGAAAATGATAAAGCGAGTAAAATCGCAGAGCAGATTAAAAACGGTACTTATAAAATCGATACAAAAGCTACAGCTGCTGCGATTGCTGACTCTTTAATCTAAATTTTCATTCTCCTTTTTTTGAGAGAGAAAAGGAGAAAATATGCTTAAACAAAGACTTGATGAAGTAAATGCTATCTTAGCAAAACTTATTGCTTTAACCGAAGAAGATATAGAAAATATCAAAGTGGCTAAACATGAGAGTGTAACGCCAAGTGTAGAAGAAAAAAACAAACTTATCGCCGAATTTATTACAGCTAAAAAACAACTTGATGTTGCCTTGGTTGAGCTAAATAATAGCTCTACAAAAGGGCTTAGTGAACTCTTAGATAATGAAGATAAACAAAAACTAGATCTACTTAAAAAAAATCTTCAAAACCTTCATAGTAAAAACAAAGAGTATGCTAAATTTGTTCTTATTGTCAAAGATTTTCTTGATAGCTTAGTAAATAAAATGTTTGATATCAATGATGGAACAAATAATGCTTATGGAGATAAAAAGACAAATCCAGAGTCAATTTTCAAGATCAATGTATAAGGATTTATAATGGGTATTTTTGGAACATTATACACAGGTGTTACAGGCTTAAAGGCAAGCGAAGTTCAAATCGCAACAACTGGAAATAATATCTCAAATGCTAATGCAACTTTTTATACACGCCAAAGAGTAGTGCAAACTACAAATGGGTATATTACCACAGGTGGAGTTCAAGTAGGCACAGGAACTGCTATAGAAAGTATAGTGCGTTTGCATGATGAGTATTCTTACTATAAATTAAAAGGTGCATCAAACCAACTAGAATACACTAAATATATGGCTTCAACCTTACAAGAAATCGCTCAGCGTTTTCCAGACTTACAAAATACTGGAATTTTGAAAGATTTAGAAAATTATAACAAAGCTTGGAATGATTTTGCATCTAATCCCAATGAAAATGCCACAAAAATAGCCCTTGTGAAAGCTTCTCAAACCTTAACAGAAAGCGTTAATAACACTTTTGCAACCTTGGATAAAATCCAAAAAAAAGTAAATGATGATATTAAAAATACGGTTGATGAGATTAATAGAATCGGTGAAGAAATTGCTACTATAAATAAACAAATTTATGGACAAGAAGCCTTACCAACAGAACACGCAAATGAGCTTAGGGATAGAAGAGATGAACTTGAACTTACCCTTTCAAAGCTAGTTAGTGCAGTTGCAAGCAAAAATGAAATCAATCAAGACAATCGCCTTGATACAACCATCACTGATCCAGGACATCAATACAATCTAAGTATAGAAGGTTTTAGTATAGTAGATGGGATAAATTTTCATCCTTTAAAGCTTGATTATGATGATAAGAATAAATCTTATAGCATTTATTATGAAACTCCTGATGAAAAAGTTCGCGATCTTACTGCAAAGATTAACGGTGGACAGCTTGGTGCTCAACTTGACTTACGCGGTAGAAACTATAGCAAAAGCGAAGGAAAATATGAAGATGGAATTATCCAAGGTTATATGGATTCTTTAGATACTTTTGCCAAGACCATGATCAATGAAACTAACAATCTTTATGCGAGTTCTGCGAAAAGTTCTGTTACTTCTGATTATCTATCTGGACTTAAGGGAGATATTCCTTTAGTTAATTACGACAGAACCATACAACCAGGAAGTTTTGATATTGTCATTTATGATGATAAAGGCGATAAAAAACTCACCAAAACCATCACCATAGATGTAAATACAACCATGAATGATATCATGCGTCAAATCAATGCTAATACAGATGATAATAACGATCACAATGCAAATAATGATGTTGATGATCATATCAATGCAAGTTTTAGCTACGATGCAAAAACTGGAGATGGTTTATTTCAAATCAATGCAAAATCAGGTTTTAAAGTAGCCATTGAAGATAAGGGCACAAATTTCGCAGGTGCGTTTAGCATAGGTGGTTTTTTCAGCGGAACCGATGCAAGTGACATGAAAGTAAAAGATTCTATCTTAAATGATCCAAGCACAGTAAGAGCAAGCTCAAATGGGGTTGATAGTGGCAATGACATGGCAAATAAAATCATCCAACTTCAATATGATAAAGTTAATTTTTATAATGAAGATGGTACTATCGATAATCTTACTATGGAAGAATATTACCGCAAACTTACAGGTAAAATAGCCTCAGATGGTGAAAATAACAATGTTGTAAATTCAAGCAATGAAACTCTTTATAATTCTGTTTATAGCGAATACCAATCTAAAAGTGGCGTAAATACAAATGAAGAATTAGCCGCTCTTATACAATACCAATCAAGTTACGGTGCTGCAGCAAAAATCGTCTCAACCGTAGATCAAATGCTTGATACCTTACTAGGGCTTAAATCTTAAGCTCTAGCAATATCAAGTGAAAAATTTTATCCATCTTAAAGCTAAGCTTGATTTTTTAGCCAATCAAAAAAATACCAATCATTCCCTTTTTGAAACTCCAGATCCTTTGCAAATTGCTAAAATTCACAATGATGAATTTATTGCCTTAATTTGTGCTTTATTTGCCTATGGAAATGCTAAAAAAATATTAAATTTTCTAAAAAAACTTGATTTTTCTTTATTAAACCTTCAAGAAAAACAAATAAAAAAAGAACTTAAAAATTTAAAATACCGCTTCCAAAATGAGAAAGATATACAAGAAATTTTTATCACTCTTTCAAGACTTAAAAATGAAATTTCACTCTACGAACTTTTTTATCAAGCCTATCAAAAAAGAGAAAATACCACAGATGCCATCTTAGCTTTTATGCAAAAAATCAAAACCTTAAATTCATATTCAAGTTATGGGTATGATTTTTTCTTTGGAAAAATTTGGCAAAACACCCCTACTTCACCTCTTAAACGCTATAATATGTATCTAAGATGGATGGTTAGAAAAGATGAACTTGATCTTGGACTTTTTACCAAAATTCACACCAAAGATCTTTTAATTCCACTTGATACACATACACATAAAATTTCCTTGACTTTAGGACTTCTAAAGCGTAAAATATATGATTATAAAAGTGTTTTAGAACTCACGCAAAATTTAAAAAAATTAGATGCAAATGATCCCATAAAATATGACTTTGCACTCTATCGTTTAGGGCAAAGTAAGGAAATTGACAAATTTAAGGAGTGAAAAATGGGCTTTGAGCACTTAGATACAATTTATTATTTCATACTTTTTTTTGTAGCTCTTTTTGCTGGTTTTATAGATTCTATTGTAGGTGGAGGAGGGCTTATTACTCTACCAGCACTCATAGCCTGTGGAATTCCTGCGCATTTATCCTTAGCAACAAACAAACTCCAAAGCGTCTTTGGTTCTTTTACGGCTACTTTAACTTATTTTAAATCCACCACTCTACCTCATCTTGCTTGGGGTGTTTTTTTTACAGCCTTAGGAGCAGCTATAGGAAGTTATAGCGTTCTTTTTGTAAAAGATGAGCAATTAAAGCTTATTATCTTAATCTTTTTAACTCTTACTTTCTTATATACAGCCTTACGTCCTAACTTAGGCAAACACGAAAGTGAACCTAAAATAAAAAATATCAAAATTTTTCATTTAATTTGTGGCTTAACTTTAGGATTTTATGATGGATTTTTAGGGCCTGGAACGGGTTCATTTTGGATTTTTGCTTGTGTGATGCTACTAGGTTTTAATATGAGAAAAGCAAGCATTAATACTAAAATTTTAAATTTCACTAGTAATATCATTGCTCTTGCTATATTTTTATGGCAATACGAACTTTTATGGGCTGTAGGCTTGCTTATGGGCGTAGGACAAGTTTTAGGAGCTTATTTAGGCTCAAAACTTGTATTAAAAACTAATGGAAAGTTTATAAAAACTTTATTTTTAATCGTTGTAGGAGCTACTATCATTAAAGTAGCTTGGGATTATTTTAGTTAAAATTGACCCCTGAGCTAAGCTCCCACATAGGTAAAAATATACCTAAAGCCAAAAACAAAACTAAAAGCGCCACAAATAAAGTCATCATAGGCTCTAAAAAAATCAAAAATCTATCCATTAAATTTTCGCTTTTTTGTTGATAATATTTGGCAATTTCTTCACTTAACACTTCAAGTCTTCCGCTTTTCATCGCAACACTAAGCATAGAAAATACCAAAGAATCAAAAATATCAATCTTTTTAAAAGCCTGACTTAACTCAAGACCAGAATCTATAAAACTAAAAAGTTTTTTATACTGAAAAATTAAAAATTTATTTTCAAGCCCTATAATAGCTAAATCAAAAGCTTTAGATATTGAAATTCCATTTTTTAAAAGCAAAGAAAAAACCATAAAAAAATAATAATTTTGATTATAAATAATCAAACGAGAAATCAAAGGTATTTTTAAAAATAAAAAATCGCAAGAAAAAGCAAAAGAATGAAAATTTTTATAAGCTAAAATAAGCATAACAATAAAAATAACAAACAAAAATATGCAAAAAATTCCATAGTCATCTAAAAAAATATAAATTTCTAACATTACATGTGTGATAAAAGGTAAACTCGCGCCTAAATTTTCAAATAAATCTTTAAAATTAGGCACTACAAAAAGCATTAAAAACAAAAATGCTCCGATAATACTTAAAAAAACCAAAGTAGGATATCTAAAAGCCTTTTTTAATTGTTTTTGAGTCTCTAAGCTTTTTTCTCGAAGTTTAGAAATTTGACTAAACACTTCGCTGATTTTTCCTGTCTTTTCAGCCGTTTTTATCAAAGCTAGCTCCGCACGATTTAATCCAAAATTAGCATTTTCAAAAGCTTGATTTAAATTTTGGGCTAAAATTAAATTGTCTAATATTTTTTTCATAATCTTGCAAGAATGCATAAGATATAATTCTCTAATCGCTTCTTGAACACTTAATCCAACTTCACACAACAAAGCCAACTCTTTAAAAAAGAGTATAAAATTTTCATCCTTTAATCTCTGAAAATTAGATTTTTGAATTTCTTTTATATCAATGATTTTCCAATTCTTTGATAAGGCTTTTGCTTGTGCTATATTTAAATTTTCAGCTTTTATAGTTTTTGTATAATTTTGATTGTTTTTAAGAAATTCTACTTCATAAAATTTCATCTTACAACCCTTAAAAGCTCATCTATACTTGTAAGACCTTCTTTGGCTTTTTTTAAACCTTGTTCAAACATAGTTTGAAAGCCATATTTTTTTGCAAGCTCCATTAAAATCGTTTTATCTTGATTTTCCCTAATTGCACAAGCTAAATCTTCATTGATCTCTAAGCACTCAGCGATTAATTCTCTGCCAAAAAATCCACTATGATGACAACGCTCACATCCTTTTGGTTCAAAAAATTCACCTTCAAATTCAATATAATATTTTTTGCTTTTTTGCTTACACCAAGGACAAAGTTTTCTAACCAAACGCTGTGCTATAACAAGTCTCAAAGCCGATGCTATCAAGTAACTTTTTGCTTGCATATCCAAAAGCCTATCAATGGTACTAAGAGCATCATTAGTATGCAAGGTGCTTAAAAGCAAATGACCTGTTAAAGAAGCTTTAAGTGCAATATCTAAACTTTCTTCATCGCGAATTTCTCCTATCATGATAATATCAGGATCTTGCCTTAAAATTGCTCTTAAAACACTATTAAACTCGACTCCAACTTTTGAATTGAGCAAAATTTGCTGCACTAAAGGAATTTTATATTCTATAGGATCTTCTGCTGAAATAATCTTTTTTTCAATACTTTTCAACTCATTTAAACACGCGTATAAAGTTGTACTTTTACCACTGCCAGTAGGGCCGGTTAATAAAATCATTCCATTGGGACGATGTAAAATCTTTTTTAAAATTTCTAAATTTTTATCTCCAAGATTTAGTTTATACAAATCCAAAATTTCTTTATCATGTTTTAAAATTCTTATAACAACACTTTCGCCATAAATCAAAGGCAAACATGAAACACGAAAATCATATCTTTCATTTTCAAAATCTAATTCAAAACTTCCATCTTGTGTTTTTCTTGATTCAGCTAAATTCAAACAAGCTAAAAATTTGACATGAAAAACCAAAGCTTCATAAACATCCTTCTCAAAAATAGCAAATTCACGCAAAATTCCATCAACCCTAAACCTAATCAAAGCATCATCATTCCTTGCTTCTATGTGAATATCACTCGCATGAAAAGATAAAATTTCATGTAATAAAAAATCAAAAATTTGACTGATGCAACTTTGATCATCTCTTTTTTGATTTTCTTGCCATTCAAGTCTAAGCTTAATGCTTAATCTTTTAATCTCCTCTTGAATACGAATTTGATTTAAAATTTTAGCTATCTTTAATTCATCGGCAATTGCAGTGACGATTTTTTCACAAATCATAAAAGTCTTAACTTGCTCTAAAAGCTCTAAAGAACAAGGTTTGGATCTAATAATCATAAAGCCGTCATTGTTTTTAATAAGCAGAAATTTAAATTTTAAAAGTAAAGAAAAAGGTATACCTTCATAAATAAAATCATTATCTTCATCTAAATCAACAAAATGTAAATTACAAAAATTTGCTAATTTTTTAAAAAAATCCCAAGAAGTGATATTAAATTTAGTGCAAATTTCATCAAGACTCATTTCATTATCAATATAAGCTTGAAAAATTTTATCCATTCTACTTTCCATCTAATTCCATTAAACCATAATAATTTATATAAGCATCTAAAGCATTTTGAGCTTCTTTTTCTTCGCCTAAAGCTCTTTTAGCCTGAGCAAAAATCAGCCAAGAATCTTGTTTTTGCTTGTCAAGTTCATTGGCTTTTAAAGCCCAAAATATTGTCTTTTGATAGGCTTTAATATCAAAATACTTCTTAGCTAAATTTAATGCCTTTTCATAGCTTGGATTTCGATAAAAAGATTTTTTTAAATCAGAAATATTTAAAATTTTAGAATCAATTTCTATCTTACTAATATGTGTATTTTCCTGCACCGCTTTAACTTCTTCTAGTTCTTTATATAACTTTTCCCTAGAAATCTTATTTTTTTCTTGTAAAATTTGTGCTTGAAGAATCTTTTGCTCTAAATGCTTTTTATGTTCAATAGCTTGCAAATAAATATTTTTTTGCTTATTATATTTTTGCATTAGCACAAAAAAACAAAATGCTATTACTAAGATTAAAACAATTAAAAATAAATATTTTAAATATTTTTTAAGTAAAAAATATTTATACCTAAGCTCAAGCTCTTTAATTCTTTCTTGCATATCTTACCTTAATAAGCCATTCTCTAAAGCACTAAGCTTTAAAATATACTCTTGACTTTTGTTTTTATCGAAAAAACTATTTATCTCGTAAAAACTTTTTAAAGTTTTATCAATATATCTTAAATTTCCTTGAGAAATTTTTTGTAAAAACTTAAGACATTTATTTGAAAAATTCATTCCAAATTTCAATTTAATATAATCATCAAGTTCTAAAAGACTAATATTTTTCAATTCAAAACAAGCACTTAAGCGACTTTTAAAATGCTCTTTTTTAAGTATATTCAACTTTTTATGAGAACTTAAAACAAAACTTATAGAATCACTATAAATCCTGATGCTTTCTAGCATTGCATAATCATACATTCCCACTTCATCAAGAATAATTAAACTCTGGCCTTGTGAAATCAAAAACTCAATTTTTTCTTTTAAGAAACTCTGATCTTTAAAATTTTCATTAATAAAATCAACATTATATTTTTTTGCCAATCTTTGCAACAATACACTTTTACCACTACCGCTTTTTCCCCATAAAAAAATAAAAGCTTTTTGGCTTTCTAAAATTTGATTGATTTGATGAAAAATTTCTTCTCTAAATGGAATAATTTTACTCATAATGCTTAAATCCTAGATCTTTAAGACTTGGAGCGTTTACACTATCTACTATACTTGGAGTGATAATAAAAACAATTTCAGTTGCTTTAGAATTTAAAACTTCTCCTTCAAACAAAGAACCTAGGATTGGAATTTTTGATAGAAAATTGATAGAATTTTTCTCATTAGATTTATCGTGAGAAATCAATCCACCTAAAATTAAAGTTTGATTATTCTCCACTTGCACAACACTAGAAAGCTTTTTTTGTATAGTATCAGGAGCAATAGTTCTTGGCTCTTTTTGTCGTTTATTATCTTCTGGATACTTAAAATCACTTAAGCTTGGATTAATCCTAAGCATTATTTTTCCATCATCAGAAATTTCAGGCAAGATATTGAGTAAAATGCCTACAAAAATAGAATAATTATTATAACTTTCACTAACAGTAGTCCCATTTTCAGTGCCTTTAGAACTTTCTTTGACTTGATAATTTATAGTATCGCCTACAGAAATAATGGCTTGTTGGTTGTTTAAAGCCATAAGCTTTGGATTAGAAAGCACGCTAGTTTTTCCATTTTGAGAAAGAAAGTTAATAATAGAATCAAAATTTAAATTTGCCCTTAAACCCAAATTCTTAACAAAACCTTGCCCATTTTGAAACTGAATAAAAGAATTTTCATTATTTACTTGTGAATTTAAACCTATATTAAAATTTTGCCAATTAATCCCACTAGAATGGCTTTCATTTAAACTCACAGCAAGTATGCTAACATCGATAATAACTTGTTTTTTAAGACGATTTTCTAGTTTTTGCAAATAATTTTTCACACTTTTTAACTGAGAATTTGTTCCAGTTACTATAATAAGACCTGCATTGGGATTTATAATGGGAGTTTTAGCCTCATAATCTTCATGAGAATTTTTTAATAATACAATAATCTCTTTTTCTATATTTTGCCAAAAATCAAATTTTTCCATACTTTTAATCATATTGTCTTCTGCGTCATCAAAACTACCGCTATATTCACTTTGCCTTGGTTTAGCGTCTACAGACGCTTTAGTTATGCTTTGTCCTTCTCTGATAGAAGTGATATAACTTATCTTAAAAATCTTCGTATTAATGCCTGAAATTCTTAAAATTTTACCATCAAAATCATAGCTAAGATCATGCTCTTTGATAAAAAAATTAAAAATTTCGTCTAAACTCATTTGATGAATATTGACAGAATTTTGCAATGTTTCTAATTTTTCTTTGGCAATTTTATCTTTAACAATAATACTAAAAGAACAATATTTTGCAAGCTCATCAAGACTTTCTTGTATGCTTAATTTTTCATTAATACTGATATCAAAAAGACGCTTTTGACAATCTAAAGCATAAAGATAATGGCAAAAAAGAATGTTAATTAATATTAATCTTATCATTTTTATTTATTTGGATTGCAATTTCTAAATTATCATATTGGAATTTAATCTCTTTAGTATTTATTTCATGTATTATAGCATCATCAATCATATCACCTTTTTTATACCATCGATCATAAATTTTTACTTTATCAAGCATAATTGCAGTAATTTTAATATGTCTTAATTTTTCAAAAGTAGGATTCACAAATGGGTTTTGAAGAGTATTAAAATTTATGCGATTTTCTTTATCTATAAGTTTAAAATACTCTTCAAAATTATCTTGTGCAAACAAAGTGCTAAAACACAATGTAGCACTAAAAATATATTTTATCAGCTTTCAACCTCATTGCTATAATCAGCCATAGCGATACGCTTAAGCTGTCTATAGCGACGTTGAGCGTCTTTTTTATTGCGTTCAAAAAGCTCAGCAGCGTGTTCAGGATTTGCTTTTTTAAGTGAATTATAACGCACTTCATTCATTAAAAATTGCTCATATAGATCCCAATCAGGCTCTTTTCCTGTTAGAGTTAAAGGATTTTTTCCTTGTTCTTCTAAACGAGGATCAAAGGTATAAAGTGGCCAATAACCACACTTTGTAGCAAGCTCACCTTGCTCTCCTGAGTAACCCAGCCCACCTTTAATACCATGAGCTATACAAGGAGAATAACAAATCACCAAAGATGGTCCATCATAAGCTTCAGCTGCAGTGATAGCTTTGATAAGATGAGTATAATTTGCCGTTGAATTTACTTGTGCTACAAAAATATAACCATAAGTCATAGCAATTTGACCCAAGTCTTTTTTCTGTATAGGTTTACCTGCTGCTGCAAACTGTGCTACAGCTCCTGTTCTAGAAGATTTTGAACTTTGACCGCCTGTATTAGAATAAACTTCTGTATCAAGCACTAAAATATTTACATTTTCTCCACTTGCTAAAACATGATCAAGTCCGCCATAGCCTATATCATAAGCCCAACCATCACCACCAAAAATCCAGTGAGATTTTTTACTTAAATACTGTTTAAGCTCTAATATATCTTGCACCGCTTTAATATTTTTATTTTGCTCTAAAATAGGGATCATTTTATCTTTAATTTCCACAGACATAGCACCATTATCTTTATTTGCAATCCAATCTTTAAAAAGGGCTGATAAAGCATTTGGAACTTCTTGCATACTTTCATTCATGATATGTTCAATGCGGTGTCTTGTGTTTTCAGTTGCAATTTTCATACCCAAACCAAACTCAGCATTGTCTTCAAAAAGTGAATTTCCCCAAGCAGGACCATGTCCATTTTTCACACTTTTTCTATAAGGAGTTGATGGAGCTGAACCCCCATAAATAGAACTACAACCTGTCGCATTAGCCACAATCATTCTTTCACCGAACAATCTTGTAATTAAAGTGATATAAGGAGTTTCTCCACATCCAGGACAAGCTCCATGGAATTCAAATAAAGGTTGGGCGAATTGCGCTCCTTTTGTGGTTTCTTTATTTAAAATATCATCTTTGTATGTGATTTCTTTAAATAAATAATCCGCATTTTCTTGCTCACCAAAATCCATCTCTTCTTGAAGTGGTACCATAACCAAAGATTTTTCTTTAGTAGGACACTCATGAACACAAAGCTCACAGCCTGTACAATCAAGTGGAGAAACTTGAATTTTAAAGCTTAATTTTTCTCCTTTGGTCCCTTTAGCTTCTAAAGCATGATCTTTTACACCGCGAGGTGCATTTGCCATTTCTTCATCATTAATCAAAAATGGTCTAATAACAGCATGTGGACAAACTGAAGCACATTGATTACATTGGATACAATTTGCTTCTATCCATCTTGGTACCATAACCCCAACACCGCGTTTTTCGTATTCGGTTGTGCCGTGTTCAAAACTTCCATCTTCATAACCTAAAAAGGCTGAAACAGGCAAATCATCACCCTTAGCTGCGTTCATAGGTTTTACGATTTTTTCAACAAATTCAGTGCCTTTATAGGCATTGGTTTGTTCTTTTTCTTTAAGCTCTAAATTTTTCCAATTTGGATCCACTTCAACTTTTACAAGTCCATCAGCCCCCACATCAATAGCTTTGTAATTCATTTCTACAATAGCATCGCCTTTTTTACTATAAGATTTATACGCAAGCTCTTTCATGTATTTTTGTGCGTCTTCATAAGGAATGATTTTTGCAAGTTTAAAAAAGGCTGATTGCATAATGGTATTTGTACGATTTCCCAAACCTATATCACGAGCTAGTTTGGTTGCATTGATGATATAAAAATTTACTTCTTTTTCAGCTAAAGTTTTCTTTACTGCATCTGGAAGTTGTCTTATGGTTTCTTCAGCATTCCAAATACTATTTAAAAGGAAAGTTCCACCTTTACGAATTCCTGCTAAAACATCATAAATTTCCAAATAAGCCGCTACTGAACAAGCGATAAAATGCGGAGTTGAAACAAGATAAGTTGAACGGATAGGTTTTTTAGAAAATCTTAAATGGCTTCTTGTATAACCCCCTGATTTTTTAGAATCATAAGCAAAATAAGCTTGAGCGTAAAAATCCGTTTTATCCCCGATGATTTTAATCGAGTTTTTATTTGCGCCCACAGTTCCATCAGCACCAAGTCCGTAAAATAAACATTCGATCGTACTTTCATCTCCAAGTGAAATTTTCTCTCCAGTACTCAGTGAAGTATGAGTTACATCATCAACTATACCTACAGTAAAGCCATCTTTTGGATTATCAAGTTTAAGATTTTCAAATACTGCTATCATTTGAGCAGGATCAACATCCTTTGAAGAAAGTCCGTATCTTCCACCCACTATAACAGGAGCATTTTCTCTTCCATAGAAAGCTGATTTTACATCAAGATAAAGTGGCTCCCCAAGACTTCCTGGTTCTTTGGTTCTATCTAAAACTGCGATTTTTTTCACTGATTTTGGCATAACATCAAAGAAATATTTTAAGCTAAATGGGCGATAAAGATAAACTTTTAAAATCCCTACCTTTTCACCCTTAGCATTAAGATAGTCTACCACTTCTTCAAGTGCTTGAGTCACAGAACCCATAGCAACAATCACACGCTCTGGCTCTTTATGTCCATAATAAGTAAATGGTTTATATTCTCTACCTGTGATTTTTGAAATTTCTTGCATATATTCATTAACAACATCAGGCAAAGCATCATAAAAACGATTGCTTACTTCTCTAGTTTGAAAATAAATATCATCATTTTGTGCTGTTCCGCGTGTTTTTGGATTTTCTGGATTTAAAGCATTATTTCTAAATTCAAGCAAAGCTTCTCTATCTAATAATCTATCAAAATGTGCATAATCCATTACTTCAACTTTTTGAATTTCATGGCTTGTTCTAAAACCATCAAAAAAATGCAAAAATGGCACTCTTCCCTTAATTGCAGCTAAATGTGCTATACCAGCTAAGTCCATGGTTTCTTGCACGGAATGCGAACAAAGCATAGCAAAACCAATTTGTCTTGCCGCATAAATATCTTGATGATCACCAAAGATAGACAAAGCTTGAGCAGCCAAAGAACGCGCTGCTACATGGATTACACAGGGGAGTAATTGACCTGCTATTTTATACATATTTGGAATTTTAAGGAGTAATCCTTGAGAAGCTGTATAAGTTGTAGTCAAAGCCCCAGCCTGTAAAGATCCATGCACACTACCTGCAGCACCTGCTTCACTTTGCATTTCTACGATTTTTACAGGAACTCCAAAAAGATTTTTTTTGCCTGCAGCTGCCCACATATCGGTGTAATCAGCCATAGGAGAACTAGGTGTAATAGGATAAATTCCAGCAACTTCAGTAAAAGCATACGCAGCGTATGCAGCAGCCTCATTTCCGTCCATAGTTTTCATAATTTTACCCATTGAGACCTTCCTTTATATTGTTTTTTAGCTATCAATTTACTATAAATTCTCTTAAAAGGCGTTTAACGAAAACTTGAAATTAGTTTAATCTAGCTATATAATTAACAGCCTCATATGCATTTAAAAATACCATAGAATGAGCTTTTAATTCATTTTCATTGCCATAGCCACAAGTTAAGGCCAAAGGAGTGATATTAGCAGAAATTGCAGCTTGAATATCTAGTATTGTATCGCCTATCATATAGGCATTTTCTTGAGTTTTATTGAGTCTTTTTAAAGCTAAAATTATAGGTTCAGAACTTGGCTTTGGATTTGTGACATCTTCAAGAGTAATTAAAGTTTTAAAGAATTTTTTAACTCCCAAATAATCAAGTAAAATCGGAGTAAATTTACCTCCTTTTGTTGTAACTATGCCAAGATCTGCAATTTTGCTTCCAAGTTCTAATGCTTCTTTTACTTTAGGCAAAAGAGTGGTTTGTTCTAAATAAATTTGTGCATAAATTTCACGATAAGCTAATACAAATTCTTTACTTAAATTTACTTTATCTGGATAAAGCATTCTAAACATTTGCTCTAAAGGATAACCTATGAGATTTTTGATTTCTTCATTATTTTTAGAAGTTAACCCAAGGGCTTTAAAAGCTCCTTGGAAAGAATTTAAAATAGCATCAGTAGAATCAATTAAAGTGCCATCTAAATCAAATAAAATAGTTTTATTCATTATCTTAAAATAAATTTAGCATCCACTCTTCTATTATCCGCTCTACCTTCTTTAGTATCATTGCTTGAGCGAGGATTATCTTGACCATAACCTACTGTTTTTATGCGACTTTTTTCTACACCATATTTTTCAAGTTCATTAGCAACACTTTTAGCACGTCTTTCTGAAAGCTTTTGATTATAAGCCCTTGAACCGATATTATCTGTATGTCCTTCAAGAATAGTATCATATCTTTCATTTTCATCTAAAACTTTTGCAATTTCTTTGATTTTTTCTTGAAAAGTTGGATTTATAGTAGTTTTATCAAAACCAAAATGACCTTCCAAAGAAATAGTTTTTTCGCAACCATTTTCATCTAACAAAGCACCTTCTCTTGGTTCTACAGGACATTTTGTTTGTGGAGCTGGACGAGTATCAGCAACTTCTTCTACAGCTTTTTCCTTTTTGCCACCAAAACCAAAACTAATACCTAAAGTTGAAACCCAATTATGGTTTGCATGGTTAAAATTAATTTGATCTCTAGTTTCAAGTCTTAAAGCCAAAGAATCACTAAGACGGAATTTTACACCCGCGCCATAATGTCCAAATCCACCGCTTTTATTATCATAAGCAGCATTTGAAAAATCTTCATATCCTCCACCTGCTAAACCATAGAAATAAAATTTCTCACCTACATCAATACCTTTAATAGCACTCAAATAAGTTCTTGTAATATCTGTAGTTTTATTTGTATTTGTATATTTAACATCAGAATAATGCTCTAACCCAAATTCTAATTGATCAAGCCAAAAATCGTCAAAATGATAACCAAGTCTAATCCCTGGTGCATAGCGATTATCCATATCTAAATTACCTTCAAAGTAATTATAGTTTAAAGTTGGAGTGATTTCAAATTTTACATTGTTATCAGCACCGAATAAAACACTTGCCAAACCTAAACATAATAATATTTTTTTCATAGAAAAAACCTTTCATTGTGTTATAAAATAAAAATTTAAATTTTGCAATTATATCATAAATGACAGAAAAAAGGATAAGTTTTATAAAAAATTGTAGAAAGGTGGGAAAATCCCACCAAAAATATTAACGTTTAGAGAATTGCGGGCTTCTTCTTGCTTTGCGGCGTCCATATTTTTTACGCTCAACAGTTCTACTATCTCTAGTAAGAAGTCCTTTAGGTTTTAATAAAGCTCTAAAATCAGCATCCATAGCTGCTAAAGCTCTTGAAATTCCATGTCTTAAAGCTTCAGCTTGAGCACTATAGCCCCCGCCTAAAGTAGTTGCTTTAATATCCATTGAAGTTTCTTGTTTAGTCACAAGTAAAGGTTGAACCACTTTAAGCTTAATCGCCTCGTGTCCACCAAGCCAAGTGTTTAAATCAACACCATTAACACTAATTTTACCACTACCTGGTTTTACCCATACCTTTGCGATAGCAGTTTTTCTCTTACCTGTTGCGTATGTTGTTGCCATGATTATTTTCCTTCTTTAGCAATTTGCGCAGTGTGTGGGTGCTCACTACCCGCATAAATTTTTAATTTTTTAAGCATAGCTCTGCCCAAATTTGTTTTAGGAAGCATACCTCTAACTGCTAATTTATATAATTTTGCAGGATTTTTTTCAAGTAAATCACCAAATTTTTCGCTTTTTACACTTCCAAAATATCCTGAATGTCTATGATAAAGCTTATCTTCTGCTTTATTAGCACCTGTAAATACAGCTTTTGAAGCATTGATGATAATTACATAATCACCACAATCAACATTTGGAGTAAAGCAAGGCTTGTTTTTACCTCTCAAAATTGTTGCTACTTCAGTTAAAAGACGACCAAAGCGTTTGCCTTCTGCGTCTAAAACAATCCATTCTCGTTTTACTTCGTTTGGCTTTGTTATCTTTGTCATAATTTTTACCTTTGCCAAAAATTTAAAATGTGATTGTATAAAAAATAATATTAATTTTTACTTAATTTAAGTAAAAATAAAGTTTATATTTCCAAAATTTGAATTTCATTTTCCAAACAATAAACTATAAAAGCACGCACTTTATCTTTTTTTAAAATTTCACTAATGGCAATCTTATAAGTTCTTACTTGCTCTTTATGTTTATCTTGCATAGCAAGACCTGTTTTATAATCAATTATGAAAGCTTCTTCATCTTTTAGAGCAAGCAAGTCTAATTGTTTAATTTCTCCATTAAAACTCAAAGCTTGCTCTTTTAAAAGCTTTCCATCGCTAATTAAATTTTGAAATTGAGTATTTTTCAGCAAAATTTCAATTCTTTTAAAAAGCTTTTCAAAATCACTCTCATCTAAAAAATGCCTAAATTTGCTCTTGCATCTTTGAGTAAGTATTTGAAAATTTTCACCCTTAGGGAGTTTTAAATTTTGCATAAAAAAGTGAAAAGCATTTCCAAAATATAACTCTTTACTATCAAGCTTTTCTTCACTTTGAACTTCTTGTGGGCTAATTTTTTCAAATTTTTGTAAAGCTTGAATACTTTCTTTTTTAACACTTAAAATTTGCTCTTTGCTTTCTAAAAAACCTCTCTCTTGAGAATGTATATTTAAAAATCCCCCCTTAAAATAACTTGGATAATTTCCATTTACACTTTCTTCGTTTCTTTTTATGATAATCAAACTTTCCTTAGCTCTTGTAAAAGCCACATAAAGTTTATTGATATCATCTTCATAATTTGCTCTTGTAATATTTTCTTTAAAAAGGGTATAAATAGGCTCTTTAGTAAGCTCTCGAATTTTATCCTTAATATGGAGTTGCCAACCTTGATTGATATCATATTCAAGCATGATATCTTCATTGTTTGAATTGTTTTTAGATAAACTATCTAGCAAAATCACATGATCAAATTCCAAACCCTTAGATTTATGCACACTCATAATACTAATACCCATATTTTGCTCGCTTACTATTTTCAAAGTACAAGGCTCAAATAAAAGCTTTAAAAAATTTTCCTTAGTTTTAGCATATTCGATAAATTGCATTAAAGCTATATCATTTAAATCAAGTTTTAATTCTTTTATTAAAAAAAGTACATTTTCCATAGCATTTTTTGAAAAATCAAGGGTGATTTTTCTCGGCTCAAAACCTAAAAGTTCTTTTAAAAATACCAAGTAAAACTCATCACCAAAAATACAATATTTAGCATATTCTAAAACAAGTCTTACGCTTGCTTTATTTTCAAGTAAAACATTGCTTTGAGTAAATGCAGGAATATTTTGCTCTCTTAAAAAATCCAAAACCATATCTGCATCGCTATTTTTCCAACACAAAATACAAATATCATCATAAGAAATATTTTTAGATCTTAAAAAATTAACTTGCTCAAATAAAGTTTCTAAAGTCTTTTCCTTGATTTCTTGAGCTTGGTTTTTAACCTTTTGTTCTTTAGATTCCACAATACGCACAAAACCGCCTTTTTTGCTTTCTAAGGCAAATTGCTCTTTATAATCTTTGATTTTTTCTTTAAAAGTTTCATTAACAAAATCAACCAAAAGCTCTTTAGAACGATAGTTAGTATTTAAACTGTCACTTTTAATTTGATCAAATTCTTGTTTTAACAAATCAAATAATTCTTTTTTTCCTTTACGAAAGCGATAAATACTTTGTTTTTTATCTCCTACATAAAAAAAAGTGCGATTTTTCTTAACTCCTTCCCCTGAAACAAGCTCAGCAATCAAAGGGCGTAAAATTTGATATTGGATCACGCTTGTATCTTGAAATTCATCAATAAGCAAATGCGAAATAAAACCATCTAAGCGAAAATAAATCATATCCTTAAATTCACTGGTTATTAACTCATAAACTTTTTTACTCACATCTTGGAAATTTAAAGTATTTTTATCTTTATGAAATATATTTTTAGCTTCACTATAATGATTTAAAAGATTCATTAAATTAGCAATTTTATAATTTTCAAGCTCTATAGCATAAGTATTTAAAGCATTTATAAGCTCCATTCTTTTTGCGCTAAAATGCAAGTTAGTGCTTTCTAAATCTTGCAAATATTTTGTACTTTCAAATTTTGTCATAAAGCTTGATTGCATAAATACAGACAAATCTAAAACTTCACTTTTAAAATTGTCACACAAATTTTTATAATTTTTTACATGAGTAAGACCCAAACAATAACTTCTTAACTCACTATAAGCTTTATTGATATAAGCTTTAGATGGATTTGGAATTTTAGGAAGATTTTGAAAATAAGCATTCTCATAAAATTTTTCAAGCTCGTTAAAAAAATTTTCTTTCTCATCAACTAAATTAATATAATAAGCCAAATCTTTTAATTCATCTTTTTTAAGAAGTTTTAAAAAAATCTCTCTTACATCAAGCTTCTCTTCACTCATTGTAAAATCACTACTTAAGCCCAAATTTAAAGCAAAAACACGCAAAATTTTTCCGAAAAAAGCATCAAAAGTACTGATTTTTAACTCTGTTCTTAAAAATTCTTCTTTTTTAGCATCTCTTAAAGAAATAAGCTCTTCTTTATCTTTACCTAAAAGCTTGCAAAGCTCATTGCATTCACTGGTTTTATTTTCTTTTTCTAAATTTAAAAAAGTCTCAATAATTCTTTTTTGCATTTCATTAGCAGCTTTTTTAGTAAAAGTTAAAGCTAAAATTTCATTAATCCTAGCTCCTTTTAAAATAAGTGCTACAAAACGCACACTCAAAGCAAAGGTTTTTCCACTTCCTGCACTCGCTTCTAATGCCAAAAAAGGCTCAAATTGACTCATTTTAATTCCTTTTTATAAATGAGTTTATAAGGACAATACTCATCTTGTTCATTTTCAAACTCTATTTCTTCCTTGCTCATAAGAACTAAATCTTTAAGTCTTTCTCTTAGCTCATCTAAACTTTTGGCTTTTTGATGTAATATTTGCATACTATTTAAATCATAAAAACCCACGCTTGCATTTTCATCATATAAAGCCTGGTAAAAAGCAAGTTGATAAGAATTACTTGGCACTTTTCCACTTTTATAATCAATAATCAAATTACCTTCTTTTGAACTATCGATACGATCTATAGTGCCCTTAAGTTTTATACTATCTGCTCCAAGCTTTAAAATATTATTTAACTCAAGCTCTGTATGTGCGACATAAAAGCCTTTTGAAAAATGCTCTTTTTCATTTTTAGCAAATTGTATAAATTTTAATTTAAACACTTCAAGATCAAGTTCGCTGATATTGTATTTTTGATATTCTTTATCCAATAAATTTGTAAAAACTTTTATATCAAAATCATTATTTGCATAATTTTTATAATAAATTTCAAGCATTTTATGGATGAAATTTCCTTGATTTTTCGCTTTACTTTCCTCGCTTAAAACCCTAGGTTCTGCTAAATTTAAAATATAGCGATAATAATAAGTTCTTTTTTGATTTTCCAATAAATTAAAACGACTAAAAGAAAGCGGGAACTCGAAAGGATTATGCTTTAAAATAGGAGCTTTTATAGGAGTTAGATTAGGTTTTATGCCCTCATAGTCTAATTTTAAAGCATTAAGATAAGCTTTTTGGTGAATATGGGTTTCATAAAAAAAGTCAAAATCAAGTTCATCTAAAAAACGTGATTTGCTTTTTTCTTCATTTTCCACAAAGCAAATACTTATTTCTAAAGCATTCTTCATCAAGCTTTCATAATAAAATCTTTGTAAATTTTCTCTTCTATCATAGCTAATCAATCCTGCTTTTTTACGCACTTCATTGTTTAAAAAAAGTTCATTAACACTTCTTTTAGGAATAAATTCTTCATTAAAATCAACCAAAATCACCCCATCAAAACAAAGCCCACGACTTTCTAAAAGTCCCATTACCGTAACCTTACCTCCACCTACATCACTAAGGGAAAGTTGTGAAATTTGCATGAAAAAAAGATGGATCAACTCTTTAAGAGTTAAAGACTGATTTTTCAATAAATCTTTAATAAAATAAAGTTCTTTTCGTATCAAATAAATAAGCTCTTGCTTTTCATTTTCTAAAAATAAAGCAAGTAATTTTTCAAAATATTCAAAATCACATTTCTCATCAAAATACTTTTTAAACTCTATAAAATCAAGCTTTAAAGAATGTAAAAGCGTATTGTGATAATCAAAAATCATCTGCGTGTCTTCAAAATAATCCTCTTGATTTTTATAAACAAAAGAAGCACTACTAGCACTTTCATAAAGTGCTTGAAATTTTTGATAAAATAAACTTTCTTTAATACTAATCCCACTTGCAAAATTAAGCATATTGTCTTTATCAAAAAGTCTTAAAAACTCACAAAAACTTTCATCTGGAGTTATAACTACAATATTTTCAGACTTTAAACCTTTGCGTACAAAATGTGAAATTTCATCCATAACAAAAGCGCATTGTAAAGCCCTTAATTCAAAAGATTTGAGTTTAATTTTTGAATTTTTTGTTTTAAAAATTTCTTCTTTTAAAATCTCTTGTTTTGAAAGATTGATTTCATAATGAGTGTTTATTTTTAAATCAAATGTTTTTAAAAAATCAAGTTTTAAAAGATATTCGAGATTAAATTTACTCGTTTTAAAACTTAAAACCACTTCTTTAATCTGAGAAATTTCACTTAATAAATTTTCTTCAAATTTACTCAAAAAACCTTGCAAATCATAAACTATAGCTTCATACTCATCTAAAAAATCTTTATTAAGAGTGTAATTTTTAGGCAAAGAAAGATCATCATAAAAAGATTTCTTTTCAAGCAAAGCAAGATAATTCTTATATACCTCATCTAAAATTTCCAAATGTTCATTATAGGTGGCATAATAATCATTATTTTTAAGATCTTCTATGCTTTTTTTTTCTAAACTAAGTTCTTTGAAAAAGGAAAAAAGATATTCATTGTTTTTCAAAAAAGCAAAAAATTCTACAGAAATTCCTAGTTTTTTTTCTAAATCCTTACTTTTTAGACAAGCTTCTTGCATTAAAAGCAAGCTTTCATAAGAACTTGCCTTATGAAAATTACTCAAACAAACTTTATCTAAAAATTCACCTATATGAATAGCACTATCTAATAAAGCATTTTGCTGTTTTTTTTGGTTATAATACTCTCTAATTTGTCTTGAAGAACTAAAAATTCTTAATTTCATTGAGCATTTAATTCGTAGCTAAAAAAACCCACTGTTTCTTGATTTGCATAAAACTTTAGCTTAAGCTCCCATCTACCTTTATCTAATTTAGGCAAAGCGATACTTAAAATTCCATTTTTAACTTGTCCTTCTAACTTTTGATCAAAATTTTTAGTGAATGGTCTTGTAAGAAGAACTTGAACTTTTAAATCATCAGAATTTATATTTTGTAATGCAGAAATTTTAAAATTTGCAACATAGGAATTTTGATCCACTTCATAACTAGGAATTTTTCTTTTACCTATAAAAGTGATTTTATCATTTTGAAAATTTACTTTAAAAAATTTATCAAAATTTACTTGTTGTTTTTGTATTTGATTGTAATTATTTTCAACATTTTGATAAGAGTCAAAATAAAAATCATCCTCATATACAGGATGGTGACTTGCTATAAAAATCGTTACAATACAAGCAATAATTATAGCCAAAAGTGAAAGCAAAATACCATAAGGCCAAAAACTTCTTTTAGTTTCTAACATTTTTTTTCCTCTTTATCCTTCTTTGTGCATAGTATAACAATGCAAAGCAAATAAATCCATAGATAAGTATTCTTAAGATATTGATAGTATCACGATTTGCATTACCTATAGAATGTTCTAATTGTAATCCCAAGGATTTTGCCACACGATCTACAATATCTGCATAACCATTAAGTATAGCAGCATTATAAATATCACCTTTATTTGTAGCTAATATCGGCAAAATAGATCCTGTTCCAGGATAAGGACTAAGCACGGATTCTTTATCAATCAAAGCTAAAGCACCTTTTGAGCCCACTATATCAACTTTGTGAGAATTTTTTGACAAAAGAAGCAATATATAAGATTGAGGAAGTTCTTTTTGTTTATTTAATAAAGTTTCAATTTCAGTTTCATCACCAACCATAACGCCGATAAAAATATTACTTTTTTGGTAAAGCTCTTTTCCTATAAGATTAATTTCATTACTTACTTTTTGACTTAAAATATTTTCATTAAAAAGTACAGCATCAAGAGCAAAAACCCTAGAAGGCAATAAAACAAAGAAAAAGATGGCTAAAAAAAAGCCATCTTGTAATATTTTTTTCATCCTATATGAAGATGATTTACAGTTAAAACCGACCAAGCGGTAATTGCAGCAGCAACAACTAAACCAATAACAATTAAATATTCCAAAGCCTTACTCATTGTGCTTCCTTTATACTTCTATGATCTTGTTCTTTTGAACCAAACATCTTTACACTTTGTGCATCTTTAAGACTATATGGCTTTTGCATCACTTCTTGCTGAGCTTTAAGACCCCAAATAGTTAAAACTACTAAGATAGCAAGTAATAAAACCGTAGCAATTAACATACCTGTAACACCTGAAAGAGAAAACACGCATCTATTATTATTTTCCATCATTCACCCCTTGAAAGAGAAATTACATACTCGCCAACAGCTTCTTTTTGAATATCATTAAGTGTTGGAAAACTCGGCATTGTTCCTATAAAACCAGCCTTACCACTATGTAAAACATCTACTACAAAAGCTGCAGAACCGTATTTTGTAAGATCTGGGAACATTCCATCTTGACCTTTTCCATCTTCTCCATGGCATGCTGCACAAGTTGCATAAGCTTCTTTACCTTTTGCTACTAAATTTTCATTTGCAGTTTTCTTAATAGCTGAAAGATCTTTTGCTACATAAGCAGCAATAGCAGGAATATCTTCTTCTGCCACACCTAAATCAGCAGCACCAAGCATTTCTCCACCTGGAAAATTCATACCTTTTGAACCATGTTTAATTACATTGATTATACCTTCTTCACTACCCCAAATATTTAAATTTTGAGCTTTACCATTGATACCATCGCCTGTAATTCCATGACAAGCTGAACACTGAACTAAAAAGATATTTTGACCCATTGCTATTTTATCTTCAGGAGATAAATTTTTAAATTTTTCTTCAAATTTTGTATTATGAGTTGCTACTTCTTCATTGTATTGACCTATACTTGAAAAAGAATTTAAAGGATATCCCCATAGAAAATACCAAATAGCCCAAACAATAGTCAGGAAAAATACCACAGCCCAACCAGTAGGAACAGCATTTTTATACTCTCCTATTCCATCCCAACTATGTTCACTAAGCTCTGACTCGCCTTTTTTTTCTTTCATCTGCTTAAACATTCTACTCACAATAACTAGTGTGATTAAAATGATAAGAATAGCTCCAATTAAAGATAAGAGATTAACATTATCTTCTAAATTTAACCATTGCATTAAGCACTCCTTTTACTTTCTAATACACTATCATCAATATCATCTTTTAAGGCAAGGTTTGCATAATTTTCATAATTTCTCTCGCCTTTTTTTTCTGTTCTATATAAATGATACCAATACGCATATAATACTATTGACAAAAACATAACGAGTGCAAAAAAACCATAACCTTGGAAAATCTCCCACTCATGTTTTTGGACTGTTGCTAAATCAAATGTGATTAAATTTTTAATCACATCAAAAACTATTGATAAATCTTCCATCATCTTACTTTAAGCTATTTAAATAAGCGATCAAAGCAACTATTTCTTTGATTTCACCTTTAGCAAAAGCATCTTTTACTTCTTGATTTTTCATTTGATCAACTATAGCCTGAGCTTCAGCTTTTACTTCAGCTTGTGCATCCTCCCAAGAACCAAGTTTTGTTCCATTTTCTGTATCATAAGGAACATTGAAAACTTTTTTCACAGTTAAAGCCTCAGCATAAGCAGTTTCAATATCTGCATTATTTTTAAACATATGCTTATATGAAGGCATAATAGAATCTGGAACAACAGAAGTAGGATCCCACATATGATTTTCATGCCAATCAACTGTTCTATAATTTCCTACACGAGCAAGATCAGGTCCTGTTCTTTTTGAACCCCAAAGAAAAGGTCTATCATAAGCAAATTCACCACTTACAGAATACATACCATAACGATCTGTTTCTGATTTAAATGGACGAATAAGCTGTGAATGACAAGCATTACAACTATCTTTAATATATACTGCACGCCCTGCAAGTTGTAAAACCGTATAAGGTTTTTTACCTTCAATTGGTCTTGCATTTTCTGCAAAATTTGGTAAAACTTCAACTATACCTGCATAAGCAATCACTACAAAAACAGCTACAGCAAAAAAGAATGGATTTTTTTCTAACCAACTAAACATATTTTCTCCTTTTTATGCTGCCATAGGCGAAGCGCTTTTTGGTTCTTTATCAAGCACTCTTCCACAAGCAATTGTTTTGTAAATATTATAAGTAAACATAAAGAAACCGATAAGATACAACAATCCACCAATCGCTCTAATCCAATAATAAGGAACAATAGCCACAACAGTATCAATAAAGCTATAAAGCAAGTTACCATACTCATCTGTCGCTCTCCACATCATACCTTGAGTAATACCCGCAATCCACATTGAAGCAAAATAAAGAACTATACCTGTGGTTTGGATCCAAAATTGAGCTTCCATTAAAGATTTGCTATAAAGCTCTCTTTTGAAAACTCTAGGAGTCATATGATAAAGAGCAGCCATAGTCATAAATCCTACCCAACCTAATGTTCCATCATGAACATGTCCTGGAATCCAATCTGTAAAGTGTGCTAAAGCATTAACAGACTTAATTGAAAGAATTGGCCCTTCAAGTGTTGAGAACATATAGAAAGTTGATGCCAAAATCATAAATTTAATCAATGGACTCTCGCGAAGCTGGCTCCACTCACCTTTCATAGTAAGTAAGATATTAATCGCTGAACCCCAAGAAGGTAAAATCAATACTATAGAGAAAACCGAACCCATAGTTTGCATCCAATCAGGTACAGTTGAATAAATCAAATGGTGACCACCTGCCCAAAGATAAACAAACATTAAGCCCCAAAATGCAAATAAAGAGAGTTTATAAGAGAAAATCGGCTGACCACTTTCTTTTGGCAAGAAGTAATAAATTTGAGCAATAATACCCACAGTAAATACAAATGCCACAGCATTATGTCCATACCACCATTGTACTAAAGCATCATTTGTTCCTGCATACATTGATACACTATGCCACCATTTACCCATTCCAGTAACAAAATAAGTTGGTACTTCCATGTTGTTAAAAAGATAAAGCATAGCTATACCTAAAAATGTAGCTATATAATACCATAAAGAAATATAAAGAGTTTTTTCACGGCGAATTCCAATAAGTCCAAAAATACTTACACCCCATAAAACCCAAACAAGAACAACAAGAATATCTAAAGGCCACTCAAGCTCTGCATATTCTTTAGATGTAGTCACACCCATAAACAAAGATATAACAGCTAAAACCATAGTAAGCATATAAAGCCAAAAATGAAGCTTACCAACAGCCATTAAAAATCTTGACTCAGCCATACTTACCTTAAGAACACGCTGACCTATATAATACCAAGTTGCCCAAATCCCTGAAAGCATAAAACCAAAAATCACACCTGAAGTATGAAGTGGTCTAAGTCTTGAAAAAGTAGCATATTCTCCTGCTAAATAATTTAAGTTAGGATATGCCATTTGAAAAGCTATAAGAGTTCCTATAGCCATACCAACAATGCCAAACAATACGGTTGTAAACATAAAATATCTTGCAACCGTATAGTCGTAATTTAATACATTACCTGGATGCATCGACTTTCTCCTTAAAATTTTTGATAACAAGAGAATATTATAGAATATTAATTATACATTTTTTCTTAAAAATGATAATTTTGTTAATCATTTGTTATGCTTTATATTTTAAGGTTAAATCAGTCTTATTTATTGATATTTATCTTATAACCTAAACTTGGTACATTTTTTATAAAATCTTCACCCACTTTATCTCTTACTCTTTTAATAAAAGTTCTAACAGCAGTATCACTTACATGTTCACCTATCCAAACATTTTTCTTTATATCTTCATGCAAAACCAAAGCCCCAGGTTGCTTTAAAAGCAAAGAAATAAAAGCTAATTCTTTTTTAGTTAAAACAATTTCTTCACCATTGTAAATCAAAGTTCTTTTAGTTTTGTTAAATTGATATTCTTCAGAAATTTTTACAAGCATATTTGCTTCAATTTTTTCACCTATCAGATAATCTAAAACTTTAAACAACTCTTCTATATCAACAGGTTTAATCAAATATTTATCTATACCAATATCAATAGAACGCAAAAGTCTCTCTTTCTCTGAATACGCACTAAGAACAACAATTGGGACATCATCTGAAATTTCCTTAATCTCTCTTGCCATATCAAGCCCATCCATAATAGGCATAGCAATATCTGTGATAACTAAATCCGGCTTAAATTTTTTAAATTTTTTAAGCCCCTCATCTCCATTTTGAGCTCCGATTACTTTACTAAAGCGTTCGCTTAATACATTAATCAATGATTCTCTAGTCTTAATTTCATCTTCAACTACTAATATTATCAATTCTTTACATTCTTGTGACATTTCTACTCTACCCTCTCTTTTAGTTTTAAAAATACCTCAAAACAAGCCCCATCTTTTCCGTTCTTAACTTTTATTTTTCCTTGGAAACTTTCAATAATTTGTCTACTTATATAAAGTCCTACTCCTATACCCTGACTGGGATGTTTTGTTGTAAAATAAGGTTGAAAAATTTTATCTAAATTTTCTTTATCAATCCCACCAGCATTATCTTTTATTGTAATTTTCAGATAGTTTTTTCCAAATTTTGAAAAATTTATTGTTATGATTTTCCTTTTTTTGTTTTTAAATGCCTCTATTGAATTTAAAATCAAATTAAGAAAAACTCTTATTAAACCATTCTCATACGCCAAAACTTCATAATCACTTTTCGAAACAATATTAATATTTACATGATTTTTTTCTATAGTTTCAAAAGCAATTTCTAAGGCTTTATTTAAAGTCTCTTTTATAAATACATACTGCTCTACTCCTTTGTTAAACAAAGTTCTAAACACATCAATTGTTTCTGACATATTTTTAATCATATCTTTTGATTGTGAATAAATTTCAGCAAATCCTTTTTCATCTTTAAGATTTTGCTTCATTTGAAACATGGCAATACCAAGCTCATTTAACGGTTGTCTCCATTGATGTGCTATATCACTAATCATTTGTTCTAATGAAGATTTCAAAATCTCTTCATATGCTATTTTAATATCTTTTTCATTTTTTTCCAAGGCAATTTTCATTTTTTTCTCAAATTTTTTACCTAACTGTATAAATTCTTGTTGGTGATTTTTAACTGTATTTTCAAGATTAATACTTAATTCTCTTAATTTAGCGTGATTTAAAGCAAGCTCTTCATTAAGCTTAAAAGAATTACTGACATCATGAGAAAGTGCTACTATTTCTATTAATTCATTATTTTTATCCAATATGGGGATTAACAAAGTTTCAAGATAGAAGGTTTTGCCTAATTTATCAATATTTTTAAAAATAACCTGATAAGGCTTTTTATATGAAAGATCTTTTAAAAGCTTCTCAACATAACATTCATCAACATCTGGATGTTTAAATATTGAATGTTTTTTTCCTATAAGCTCTTTTTTGCTATATCCACTTATTTGACAAAGCTTATCACTGACAAAAATTAAATTTCCTTGCACATCAGCTCTTGAAAAAATTGTATTTTTTTCCAGAGCTTTAAAAAACTGATCTTTAAAAAAATCTTTCATTGAAAAGCCTTAAAACCTATATAGGCAAGATTTATACCGTAACAAACAATAATGCCATACGATAAATAATTAAACAAATTTTTCAAAAAATCACTAAAAAATTGTGAAATTTTAGAAAAAAATAACATCGCAGGTAAAGTTGATATTCCAAAAATCATCATTACCAAAATACCTTCAAAAATATTTTGCTTACTTATTGCATTGGCTATAAAAAAATACACCAATCCACAAGGAACAAAACCATTTGAAAATCCTAAAAATATAGCTGATTTTAATCCTTTAAAATTTTTAGATTTTTTAATAATTTTCTTTACAAAACTATCAAAAAAAACATTATTTTCAATAAAAGATAATATATTGCCTCTAAAAATAAGAGCAAAACCCAAAATCATCATAAATATACCAAGAATAAAAAATGACAAACTTTGAACCTTAGCATTGATTGCCAAGATATTCCCAAAAGTCCCAAAAATTATCCCTAAAACAATATAAGCAAAAATTCTAAACAAATGATAAATAAAAGTTAATAAAAATAAATTATTGCTTTTTGAATTTAAATTTATAAAAAGTAAATTAAAACCACCACACATAGAATAGCAGTGTCCAAAACTAGATAAAAAAGCAACGCTGGTAATAGCTAAAAAATCTATACTCACATCAAATTCATAAATTCTTTAAAAATGTACTTACTTTCATGAGGACCTGAAGAACTTTCCGGGTGATGTTGCACTGAAATAATAGGATAGTCTTTATATCTTACTCCTTCAACATTATCGCCAAATAAATTTCTATGAGTGATATGAGCCACTTGAGCTAATTCTTCTGGAACATTATAATTATGATTTTGTGCGGTAATTTCTACCGTTTTTGTATCAAGATTGATCACAGGATGATTTGCTCCATGTTGTCCAAATTTCATTTTATAAGTTTCATATCCAAAAGCATTACTTAAAAGCTGGTGACCTAAGCAAATTCCAAGCATAGGAATTTTAGCTTCTGCAAGTTTTTTAATCTCTGCAATCTCTTGTTTTAAAATCCTTGGCTCACCTGGACCATTAGAAAGAAACACGCCTTGAATTTCACCTTTTTTATACAGAGTAATCAACTCATCTGCTTTAACATTATATGGATAAACTTCTACTTCAAAACCTACTTCTACAAGTTCATTTAGGATATTTGTTTTAACACCATAGTCTATAACAGCAACTTTTTTCTCACTTCTTTTAGCATCATTAAATTTTTGAAAACTAGCGTTCCAAACACCTTGTTTATGAGAATAATTTTTCTTAGTGCTAACTTCTTTTACAAAATTTACTTCATCAATTTTTGCTGATTTTTCTAAGGCGATTTTTAAATCTTCTTTATTTGAAATTTCAGTTGAAATTACAGCTCTTAAATTGCCATTATTTCTTATCGTTTTTACTAGATATCTCGTATCAAGTTCATAAATTCCTATTTTTCCATGTTTTTCAAGATAATCTTGCAGACTTTCTTTAGCGCGAAAATTTGAAAAACTAGAACTTAATTCACGCATTAAAACACCGCTTGCAAAAATTTCCTTACTTTCATTATCATTTTCATTGGTTCCCACTATACCAATTTCTGGCATGGAAAATACGATAAATTGCCCTGCATAAGAAGGATCTGAAATAATTTCTTGATATCCTGTTAAAGAAGTGTTAAATACAAGCTCTCCAAAAAAAGTACCGCTCTTTCCAAAAGCCTTAGCACTTAAAAAAATATCATTTTCTAAATAAATATAAGCCTTCATTAAAACATACCTTTTTTTCTAAGCTCTTCTTGATAGAGTTTTTCAAAGATAAGATCGTATTCTTCACTACCTGGAATAGGTTTTGTTTTATAATTGCTAATTTTCTCATAAACCTCATCTTCAAGTTTTTCATAAATTTTAAGATAAGACTCTATGCTTGAAAAGATTAAATTTTTAACTCTATTTTCGCTCACTATAAAATTAATATAATCATTCTCTACAAGTTCTTCTAAAATTTGATGCGCTAGATGATTATGTCTATCTTCAGAATCTAAAATCACATTAAATTCGGGAGCTAACTTTTTCTTCACAAGCCAAAACATATTTTTACGATCTACTTGCATAAGTTCCATTTCATCTTCTTGTTGCTCTAAAAGTTCTTTTACTCTTTCATCTAATTTTCTTTCATTTAGAATATCTTTCTCTAAAACTTCTATTATACATACCTTAAGCTTTTCTAATTGATCTTTAATTTCTACAAAAGAAGAATTAGCTATATCTAACATCATTTTATTTGCGATATAAGGAATATGTGGTAATTTTATACGCATCTTGAAAACCTTTTATTTAATAATGTTTGAAATAATAGCTTATTTTTGGTAAAAGAATGTTAAAAATGAAAAATTTTCATTCTTTTAATCACCTAATTACTAGCATTATTATCTAAATTTTTCAAAAGCAAAGTAAGCTCGCTAGCTTTTTTTGGATCCATTTTAGATAAAACACCTGAAATTTTACGTGATTCCAAAGAAAGCATTATTTTGCTTGCATCCTCTGCATCCATTTGACTTAAAACATCTGCAATGGCTGCATCTTTCATTTGGGAATAAATTTCTTTAACCCTACCTTGAGTTTTATCATTGATTGAATTTAAAATCTTTTGTTGCTCTTCTACAAGCCTTGCGTTTTCAAGCTTTAATTCTTCAATTTTTGCCAAAGTTGCATTAACCTCAGCCTCTTTTTTTTCTAAATTTTCAAGCCTTTCTTTTTGCAAAGCTTCAAAAGAGGCTTTATAAGCTTCTAAAGATTGTCTTGCTTCATCAAATTCTCTAGTTTGCAATTCAATTTGAGCTTTTCTAGCTTCAAAATACTGCTCACAATCTTGTTCAGCTCCAAAAACTACACTTGAAATAAAAACTAACAATATAAATTTTTTAATCATCTTTTTCCCCTTTGAAAAAACGACTGATTGCAATTTCATCTAAAAATTTTTCTTCAGCCTTCGCAAGTTCTTTTTGTTTTTGTTTAATTTCTTCAGTTTCCAAAGCCTTCATTTTTTCATAATCTAAATGCGCTTTTTGATATAAAAACTGATAATGATTCATTTCTTTTTTAGAAAGTTCTACTTTCTCCTTAGCTCTTGCCAAAGCCTCGCGTCCTACTTGCGCCATACTTAAATTTGATCTTAACTCTGCTATAGATCCTGATTTTGGCAATACGCCTAAACTTTCACACTCTTGGCGTGAAAGTTCATAAGCTTTTTCATGTTCAAGCTGTCTTTGTTTGGCTTGATTAAGATTTGATTCTGCTTTATCAAGTTGTTGTTTTCTTACTTTTACAACAGAATTATATTTACTTTTCATAAGATGATAGTATCATCTCTTTCAGGGCTAGTGGAAATATACTTTACTTTAACCCCTGCAAGCTCTTCAAGTCTTGCTATATATTTTTTAGCATTTTCTGGCAATAAATCATAATCTTTTATACCAAAAACTTTATCCCAACCATCCATTTCTTCATAAATAGGTTGAACATTTTCTAAATCGCTTGGTATGTAGTCAATTTCCATGCCCTTATATTCATAAGCACGACAAATTTTTATCTTTTCAAAACCATCTAAAACATCAAGCTTCATCAAAGATAAAGCATCAAGACCATTAAGCCTTGCTGTATATCTTACAGCAACTGCATCGAACCACCCGCAACGTCTTTTACGTCCCGTGCTTACGCCAATTTCTTTTCCAATTTGCGCAATTTTTTCTCCATCTTCACCCTTATCCTCAGTAGGAAAAGCTCCATTTCCCACACGCGTTGCATAAGCTTTTACAATACCTATAATACTTCCCGCTTCTTTAGGATTTAACCCAAGTCCTGTTAAAGCGCCTGCTGAAATAGTACTTGAACTTGTCACATAAGGATAAGTTCCATGATCAATATCAAGCATAGAGCCCTGAGCTCCTTCTAAAAGCACTCTTTTATCTTCATCTAAAGCCTTCCAAAGCATTCTTGTAGTATCTGTAATATAAGGAGTTAAAATTTCATTAAAGCGTTTTAAATCAGCAAGCAATTCTTCAGCACTTGGAATTTCAATTTCAAGCATTTCAAAAAAAGTTTTATTAGCTTCAAAATCTTTCATCAAAGCCTCACAAAGTCTTTGTGGTTCTAAAAGCTCTCCAACTCTATGTCCTGTACGATTAATCTTATCTGCATAAGAAGGTCCTATACCCTTACCTGTTGTTCCTATGGCATTTTTGCCTTTGAGTTTTTCTTTTGCAATGTCTATTAAAGAATGATGTTTTAAATTTAAATGAGCTCTATCACTGATATATAATCTACCTTTTAAATTTTCAAATTGAGCCATTTCAGCAATCAATACTTCAGGAGAAACCACAACTCCATTTCCGATAATATTAATACATCTTGGATGCAAAACTCCACTTGGCATAAGATGAAGCGCATATCTTACACCATTTACCCAAATCGTATGTCCTGCATTGTGTCCACCTGCACTTCTGCAAACAAAATCATAATTTTCACATAATTTATCAACTACCTTACCTTTTCCTTCATCGCCCCATTGAATGCCGACAATAATATCTGCTTTGCTCATAAAAATTTCCTTGATTTTACTTAATATTGGCGAGAAGATGAGAGAATCGAACTCCCCAAAGAATAGTCAACTATCCTTTCATCTGATTTGAAGTCAGTGGCGATCACCAGATACGCTAATCTTCCAAAGCGATAATTATAGCGATTTTTAATGAAAAACAAAATAAATTTATCAATATTCTTTTTGACTTCATGTTAAATTTAAGCTATAATCTCACTCTTTTTTAGCATCAAGTTTTGATGATTACATTTTTAGGATCTTTCTTTGAATTCTTTTAAACAAAAATATTTAATCAATTTTTGGGACAATTCCCGTTCTATGATTGCACTTGGAATTTTAAGTGCAGTGTATTTTGGGATTTTTGGTGGCGTTTGGGCTGTTACTGGAGAAATGACGCGTTGGGGTGGTGAGTTTTTAGAGTTTTTAGGTATGAATTTAGATGGATATTCTTATTACCAAAAGCAAAATTTAAATGGAACCCCTTTAACAAGAACTGATGGTATTATGCTCATAGGTATGTTTATAGGTTGTTTAGTAGCCGCACTTTTAGCTAACAAAGTCAAATTTCGTCTACCTGCTAGCAATATAAGAATTTTTCAAGCAATAGTAGGTGGAATTCTTTCAGGATATGGAGCAAGACTTGCATTTGGATGCAATTTAGCTAATTTTTTTACAGGTTTACCTTATTTTTCTTTACACACTTGGCTTTTTACTGTTTTTATGGTTTTAGGAATTTATCTAGGAGTGAAAATTTGCAACACTTCCTTTTTTAAACCTAAAGCTAAATTAGAACGGGTAAATAAAGAAAATTTGCCGTTAAACAAGCAAAGTTTGCGTACAAAATTATATTTTAACTTAGGCATATTGCTTTTCATAGCCTTTTTAGTTTGGGTGTTTTATCTTGTTTTTACAAATGGCAATATCAGCACACAAAACAAACAAAGCCTTCTAGCTTTAGCGCTGATTTTTGGTTTTGTTTTTGGCTTTATTATTTCTAGAGGGCAAATTTGTTTTACTTCTTGCTTTAGAGATTTATTTTTATTTGGTAGAGATAATGCTATAAAAGGCGCATTAATCAGTATGATTATCGCCTCTTTAATCGCTTTTGCTTTTATCTTGCAAGGTCATACTAGCAAACTCATAGAACTTTCTCCTGCTGTAGCTGTAGGAGCATTTTTGTTTGGTTTTGGTATAGTTTTTGCCGGAGGTTGTGAGTGTGGTTGGGCTTATCGTGCCTTTGAAGGACAAAGTCATTTTATGATAGTAGGAATTGCAAATATAATAGGAACTATGATTTTAGCTTTAAGTTACGACTTTTTACCAAAGGCTTTTAAAGAAGGTATAAAAATCAATCTTTTAACTGAATTTGGAAATTTAAATGGATTTTTTATCAACCTTATTTTATTCATCTTGATGTTTGTTTTTGTAGTATTTTACAAAAAACACTTCTTTAAAAATCAACTTAAAGGATAAACAGTGAAAATTACTTATAGTTTAAATTTACAAGGTGAAGCTTGTCCTTATCCTGCTATAGCAACACTTGATGTCTTACCTAAGCTTCAAAGCGGAGAAATTTTGGAAGTGCTTTGTGATTGCCCACAAAGTATCAATTCCATACCTCAAGATGCAAAAAACCGTGGTTTTAAAGTGCTTGAAATCGATCAAAGTGGACCCACGCTAAGATTTTTAATACAAAAGCCTTAAAAAAGGCTTTTGTTCTCAAAGCTCTTTTAACATCTTTTCATAAGCTGTCTTAGTTCCAGATCTTACATTTGTAAACAAACTTGCAATAATAATCACCACCGAAGCTGCTAAAAACCCTGGAACTATTTCATAAAGACCTGAATTTGCAAAATTCTTCCAAAGCACCACAGTAGCAGCTCCTGTTATCATACCTAAAATCGCTCCTACTCTTGTCATCCTACTCCAAAATAAAGAAAAAAGCATTACAGAACCAAAAGAAGCTCCAAATCCGGCCCATGCATAAGAAACTATACTCAAAACACTTGAGTTTTTATCAGTAGAAATCAAAAACGCTATTACAGCTACTAGTAAAACACCTAATTTACCTAAATTTAATACAACATGACTTGGCGCATCTTCTCTAAAAATCTTTTTATAAAAATCTTCCGCTATAGTAGAACTTGAAACCAGCAATTGTGAACTTGCTGTACTCATAATAGCTGCTAAAATAGCACTGAGTAAAATACCTGCTATCCAAGGATTAAATAAAAGCTGCGACATCACGATGAAAATCTTTTCAGGATCTTGCAAACTTAATTCAAATTTATGCACATAAGCTATGCCCAAAATACCTATCATACAAGCACTTAAAAGACAAACCGCCATCCAAGCAATGCCTATAAAAGTGGCCATAGGAATATCTTTAGTAGAACGAATCGACATAAAACGCACTAAAATATGTGGTTGACCAAAATAACCCAAACCCCAAGCAAGTGCAGATATAATGCTTATAACTCCTACTCCTTCGCCCATAGATAAAGCTTGTGGCTTTATTTCTCTTACTATATTCATCGCTTCACCAAAGCCACCTAAATGATAAAGCATAACCAAAGGCACAATGATTAAAGCCATCATCATTAAAAGCCCTTGTATCATATCCGTCCAACAAACTGCCTTATATCCACCTAAAAAAGTATAAGCAACAATAATAATCGTTCCAGTAGTTAAAGCATAATCATATCTGATACCAAAAGTACTTTCAAAAAGTTTTGCTCCACTTACAAGCCCTGATGAAACATAAAAGGTAAAAAATATCAAAATTACCACCGCACATATGATGCGCAGTATATGTTTATCATCATCAAAACGAGTTTCAAAATAATCAGGAATAGTCAAAGAATTTGCAATCACACTGGTATAAATTCTAAGTCTTTTTGCCACAAAAATCCAATTTAAACTAGCTCCTATAGTAAGCCCAATCGCAATATAAGAATCTATAAAGCCACTTACATATAAAGCTCCTGGTAATCCCATTAAAAGCCAACCACTCATATCAGAAGCCCCTGCGCTAAGTGCAGATATCACAGGCCCCATAGTACGCCCACCTAAAAAATAATCTTCTGAATTTTTATTTTGCTTATAAAAATAAAAACCTATATAAAGCATCAATAAGGCATAAACTACAAACATCACTGCTATTGGGGTATTAATTTGAACTACTTCCATCAATCTCTCCTTGATCATTAAGATATTGCTCTAATGCCTAAATTTCCATAGCGATGAAAAGATATACTTAAAGCTTTTTCATTAAAATAATTTAAAAGTTCAAAACGACCATTTAACAATGGCTTTTCTCTTATGATGATTTTAGCAAGCTTTGCAGCCTCTTTATAAATCTCATCATTTACATCTGGCTTTGCCAAATAACGCACTCTTTCATATTCTTTAATACTCTTGATAAAATTTTCTTTATTTTCTTTTAAAAATAATACTTTTGCTCCTATGCTTTGAACAATTCGTTCTATCATACTAACATCTTGTTCATCATAACTGATACTTAGATCAATATTTACAATATTTGCACCTAAAATCACCCCTAAAACATCTTTTAAGCTTTCATTTCCACAAAGTCTTAAAACCATATTCTTTATTTTAGTATAAGAAAAAAGATTATCTTCTCCACGAATATTGACATAATCTTTTGAAACACTAAACTCATTTTTATAATGATAAGCATAAGATTGAGACATTTTAATTAAATCGTTCATAAAATCTTGTGATTCTTTTAAATCTATTTGTGCTAATTTTTTTGAAAATTTATCTTCAATTAAATGATCATCAAAATCTTCTTGCTTAATCTCTAAAAATTGAGTGATATAATTATAAATTCCCACTTTTCTACCCAAACCTATAGCTGATTTTTTAATTCCACCAAAAGGTTGGCGAAGCACTATAGCCCCTGTGGTTGGTTTGTTGATATAAATATTTCCTGCTTCTATATGAGTGTGAAAATACTCCCATTCTCTTTCATCTAAGCTTTCAAAACCTGCAGTTAAACCATAACCTGTGGAATTTACTATATCAATAGCTTCTTTTAAGTCTTTAGCCTTCATCACACTTAAAATCGGCACAAAAAGTTCATTCATATGGGTAAAATCACCCTTTTTAGTGCCGTATTTTATGCCTGGAGTCATTAAATAAGGATTATCCTCTAAAAACTTAGGTTTTAATGCCCATTCTTCATAAGGTTGTAATTCATCTAAGGCCTTTTGAACTTTAGAACTTGGCTTATCAGCTAAAGCACCTAATTTATTTTTAAATTCAAAAGGACTGCCCACCGCCATAGAACTTGCAGCATCTACTAAAGTCTTTTTAAATTCTTCATCATGATAAACCTCTTCTTCTAAGACTAGCAAAGAAGTAGCTGAACATTTTTGACCGCTATTGCTAAACGCAGAATGAATGATATTTTTAATCGCACTATCACGATCAGCAAATTTAGAAACTATAGTCGCATTCTTTCCTCCCGTTTCAGCACTTAAAAGCAAGGTTGGATTAGCTTTTAACATAGCATAAGCAGTATCCTCTCCTCCTGTAAGAATTGAAAATTTAATCGCTTCATCAACAAGTAAATATTTAGAAATATCGCTTCCTTTTGAAGGTAAGAAAATCAAAGCGTCTTTTGGAATACCTGCATCCCAAAAACACTTACAAAGCATATAACCTGTTAGGGTTGAAAGTGAAGAAGGTTTATAAATCACCACATTACCTGCAGCTAGTGGTGCAGCTATAGTACCTACTGAAATCCCTATAGGAAAATTCCAAGGAGCTATGGTAACCCCTATGCCTTTAGGTGTGAATGTAACTTTTGGATTTTGTTTTTTAAGCTCTTCTAAAGAGTGCGGATAAAATTCTATAAAATCAATAGCCTCACTCACTTCTGGATCGATCTCTAAAAAGGTTTTGCCCACTTCTAAAGCCGCCAAACCTATCAAATCCCCTCTTCTTTCTCTCATAAGTTTTGCACTTTTGGCTAAAATTTGATAAATTTCATCATGACTTTTTTGTATAAATTTGGAATTTTTAGCTACTTCTAAAGCTTGTTTGATTTCTTTTTCTCCGGCTAAATAAGCCTTTCCTATCACTCTATCTTCAATCTTATCTTTAACTTCTAAAACATTTAAATTTTCTGCTTTAAAATCAAGCTCACCTATGACAGGATAAACATCATAATCTTTTAAATTTTCATATTTAGCTTTAATTTCTTTAGCCCATGCTCTATTTTGCGCTAAAATAAAATCCGTATCACTTTCGTTGCTAAATTTTTTACTTTCATAAGAACTTGTGATATTTAATTCTTTATTTCTATCTTGCTTGCGATGCGTAGTGTTATCAAGAGTTTTTATGCCTTCTAAAGATTTTAAAAAAAGTTCTTTTTGGATATTCCAGTTTTTATCTCCTACTTTAAGATTGAAAAAATAACGCATAAAATTATCTTCACTTGTATTTTCATCAAGGCGTCTTACAAGATAAGCAATGGCATTGTTAAAATGTGCTTCATCACAAACTGGGGCATAAAGGATTAAATCATGCATTTTAGATAATTCATAAGAACATTGCAAACTCATACCTTCAAGCATTTCAAAAGTAAAAGAATCTAAAGCACCCGCTTCACTTATGCGTGTATAAGCATAAGCAATCTCAAAGATATTATGACTTGCAATTCCTATGTTGATGTATTTATAATTATCTCCTTCAAGAATAAAATCAAGCATTTTATTATAATTACTATCAGTATCTATTTTTTTGTAAAAAGTAGGAAGCTCCCAGCCTTTTTGAGATGCAATAGTTTCTTCACTTTCCATATTAGCACCCTTAACAAAACGGATCTTAATAGGCTTCATACCTTTTAAAACCCTCTCTTTTGAAAAAGCAAAAAGTTTTTTAAGATACTCATAAGAATCAGGAATATAAGCTTGCAAAACAATCCCCGCTTTAATATCAAATTTAGCCATACTTTCCATAAAAGCTACAACGGTGAGTTCTAAATCTCTAAATTCTTCCATATCCAGATTGATAAATTTAGATACACCTTGTTTTTTCTCTTCTTCCAAGGCTAAAGCATAAAGATAATCTAGTCTTTTTACTACCTCTTCTTTGGAATAATCAAAATCTATAATATTAATTTGTGAAAAAATAGTAGTAATTTTTATGGAAATATAAGTGATATAACTTGATTTTAAAGCTTCTTCATATTTTTGTATGCGATATTTACTCTCAGCTTCACCTAAAACCTCTTCACCGATTAAATTCACATTTAAGGTAATTTTATCTTGCTCTTTTCTTTTCTTAATATGTGGTTCTAAAACACTAGGATTTGCATCTAGAACCATAGCTTTAGTATCTTCTCTTAAATGTTTGACAAAAAAAGGCACACTTAAATTAGGAGCAAATTTTCCAAAATTTAAAAAGCTAAAAAGTAGGAATTTTTCAAAAGTGCTAAAAAAATCCGCTATGCCATATTTACTCAAAGTATATTCTATAAGCTCAAAACTTGCATTTTTATCTTTACATCTAAAAGAACGATCTAAAAGTTCTATAAGCATAACTTTATTTTTGGGATTATTAAGAAGTTTTTGCATTTTTGAGTGAAATTCTTTTTCAGAATTTGAAATATTAGCTTCTATTTGTCCTTGCAATTCTTCAGCTAAGGCTAAAGCTTTTTGTATCATTTCGTATCTCCTAAGATAAAATAAATTTTAATAAATAATATATAAATAAGATAAAAAATAATATTTTAAATCATAGAAAATGTATAAAAAATGATAAAAAAAATTTTAATGGGTATATAAGTAACAAAAATTAAGAAATGATAATATCATTTTCTTGCTTATTTGCAACCTTAGCAATAATTTTAGCTTGAATATTTTCATCTTCTAGTTTTTTTAAACATTCTAAGGATTCTTTTTCACTTATAGAAATTAAAAGTCCTCCTGAAGTTTGCGGATCACAAAGTAATAATTTTTCTTCATTTAAATCAGGGATAAATTCTTTTATAAATTCTAAATTTTTATAAGCTCCAGCAGGGATTAAACCCATATTAAAATACTCTTTTACTCCATCTAAAAAAGGAAGTTCACTTTCAAAAATTTCAAAAGAAATATTTTTATTTAGCATTTCTTTTAAATGTCCTAAAAGTCCAAAACCTGTGACATCACTCATGGCACTTGGATGAAATTTAAGAGCAATTTGACTGGCTTTATAATTTAACTCCATCATACTTTTAAGCATTATATCTAAATGTTTTTGATTTAACATTTGTGCCTTTAAAGCTGTACTTAAAATTCCTGTTCCTAAAGGCTTGGTTAAAATGATGCAATCTCCAACTTTAGAAGTATTATTAGCAATAAATTTACTAGGATGTACTTTTCCTGTAACACTAAGTCCAAAAAAAAGCTCAGTGCTTTCTATAGTATGGCCACCCACAACTAAAGCATTGCATTCTTGAACCTTATCATTTGCACCTTCTAAAAGCTCTTTTAAGATATTTAAATCATGATTACAAGTATCAAAACCTACTATATTTAAGGCATTAATTACCTCTGCACCCATAGCAAAAACATCGCTTAAAGCATTTGCTGCGGCAATAGCACCAAAATGATAGGCACTATCTACTATAGGAGTGATAAAATCAAGCGTTTGCACCAAAGCTAAATCGCGGCTGATTTGATATACGCTTGCATCTTCATTATTTCCGATATCGCTAAGTAAGGCAGGGGTTTTTTGCATGAAATTTAAAATTGTTTTAAGACCACCCGGGCTTAATTTCGCTGCTCAGCCTGCTGCTTTAACAAAATGCGTTAAATTTTGATTTTTATATTGCAGTATTTTTCCTTTACAAAGTAATAATTTTTGCTTTACCAAAAAGCTCATTTAAAATTTCATAAGCATTGCCTATATTTCCTATTTTAAGTTCTTTGCTTTTATTAAAAAATTCCAGACAAGCTCCACAACTTATGATCTCAATACCTAAATTTTCAAGTTCTTTCATAGCTAAATGTGCTTTATGATTTTCATCAACATTGATTAAAACACTTTCATTTACGCAAAGAATTTTACTTGGAGCATGATCTAAATTTTTTAAGGTACTTAAAAATCCTACAAGTAAATTTTGTCCCAATTCACCCTCACCCACTTTGTCGGTTTTTAAAAATAAAACATTATAATCGTGAATATTTATTTCACTAGAATTAAAATTCTTTTTTTGTACTTTGATGCAAAACTCTTGTGCATTTTCATCTATAATAGGATTTAAATTTAAAGAGTTAAGAAATTTTACAACATTATTTTTTGAAATAATAGAATTTAAAACAATTTCTAAAATTTCATTTTCTTGAAGTTTTTCAAGAGCGTTTTTTGTTTCAACTATAGGCTGAGGACAAGAAAGATTGCGACAATCAATTTTCATTATTTTTCCTTAATATTAGCTTTGAAAAATAATATTATTTTATTACTTGTTTTGTGTTTAAAAATTTTAAATAATATAGAAAAAATTCAAAAGCTCAAAAATGAGCTTTTTTTAAAATCTTTTTTTATTCACATCTTCAAGAATTGCTGCAGCAATTTGATTGACTTCATTTGTTATATTATTGGTAACATTTGCAACTTCGACATTTTCCTTAGTTACAGTTTCAAGTTGTGCTATAGCATCGTTAATCTGTGTGATTCCTGCTGTTTGTTCTTTTACAGATTCTGCTACTTCATTTACGCTTTGAACAAGTATATTAATATTTGCCTCGATTTCAGATAAGGATTTTCCTGTTCTTTCCGCAAGCTGTCTTACCTCATCTGCAACAACTGCAAAACCACGCCCATGTTCTCCAGCACGTGCAGCTTCAATAGCTGCATTTAAAGCAAGAAGATTCGTTTGCTCAGCGATATCTTTAATCACATTGACAATATTTTTTATATCATCAGCTTGCGAAGCAACCTCAACTGTTTTTCCACTTACATTTTGCATAGAAGAATTAATCTCCTCTACAGCTGCAGCCGATTGTTCTAAAGAACTCGCTTGTGCATTAGAGCCATCAGCAAGTTTTTGCATAGAATTTTTTAACTCTTCTGACTGATTGGCTAAATCTTTAGCAAAATTTGAAGAAGCTAGAAGCATCTTTTTAATTTCTTTACCTAAAATATTAGTTGTAATCTCAACTTCGCCTTTAGCATCAAGCACCTCTGTGCTAAAATCAAGCGCTTTATAACTATCAAAAACTCTATTAATTTCATTCATATTAGAACCAATTTTACTTTGCAAAACATCAAGCATTCTATTAAGAACATTTTTAAGTTCTACTAATTGAGGGTTTATAGGATTTTTAGTAATTCTTGCAGTTAAATTACCTTTTTCGATTTCTCTAGCAGTTTGCACTGATTCATCTACAGCATTTTGATCTTGTTCTAAAGATATTTGAATCTTTTCAATATTTTCATTTATGATTCTACCCATTGCCCCTAATTCATCATTAGCTCGAATTTTAATTAATTTGAGTTCAATTTTTTCATGATTTAAGAAACGGAAAAAAGATTCTAAAGAATTAAGAATAATTGGTAATCTTGTTGCAACAATTTTTCTTACGCAATAATAAACCACTCCCAAAACAACAAAAATAAAAATAAAAGATGCGCTAATAATAATTAATTGTAATTTTTTCAAAGGTTCAAAAACCGAATATTTAGGTGCAGTTACCAAAACTGTCCAAGAGCTATCTTGCACTTTAAAACTATTAATCGCGGCATAAGAATCATCACCATCAGAAGCTATATAGTCAAAAACTCCATTTTTTCCTTCGCTCATAGCCTTATAAGTCTCTTGTGCACCTTTGTTAGGATTGACATCTTTTAAATTTTTTAAAACCAAATTTTTATTAGGATGAATCGCAACAAATCCATCTGAATTTAAAAGAACTCTTAACTCTCCATCATATTTTTGACTCTTGGGATCTAAAAGATAAGTAGCAATAGCTGAAAAATCCAAAGTCATACCGATAACACCTACAACTTGATTCTTTCGGTCAAATATAGGCATAGCAATATTTACAGCATCAAAATCTTGACCTTCTAAATTCATCCTAATAGGACGTCCTATATATACTTTATTTTCCCCATATTTTGCTTTTTTTAATATATCTTGCACAACTTGTAAATTAGCTATTTCATCACTAGCTTGTATTGCTTTTATCCCGCCTTTATTATCCTTTTCTTCATCAACATAAAGCATAACAAATTTTCCACTTTGAGTATTGAAAAATTTACTTTCCTCTTTAAAATATTCTGGCGGATCGATAAGATACAAATAAGTAAAATTAGAATAAGCGCTATTATCAAAAGTATTGGTTATAATATTTGTTATACTATCTATATCTAAATTTTCTTTTGAAGTTGATCTAAACATTTCTGTTAAGGTGCCTGAAATACTTTTATTTAAAGCAATCATTTCCCCAAAAATTCCTTGAGTTTGGGTAGCATATTCTTTTGTAATAGAAGCTAAAATATCTTCTGTATTTTCAGTAATATTTTGACTTACTTGTTTGGTAATCAAGGAAATTAAAATAATAAGCCCAATAACAACAACAGTTGCTACAGAAAAAATAAGTTTTAAACCTATATTTAAAGATTTAAACATCTTAATAACTCCTAAAAAATAAAATTTTGGATTTTATATTTTAACATATTTTTTAAAAAAATACCATTAATTAATTATAAAAATATTATGTATTAGTATTTTTTGTGAAAGACTTATTTTTTTCCTTTTAAAAACAATTCTTTAAAGCGTTTATTAGCATATTCTTCTATGTCCTTTTGCAAAATAGAGTAATTTTCCATTAATTCCAAAGCTCTAGGAGTAAGTTTTGTTCCTGATTCTTTAGAGCGTCCTTGTCGTGTGCTAACTAAAATTTCTTGAGAATTTTTTTGCAAGGTTTGTAAATGCATCCAAGCTTTTTTATAATTAATCCCCATAAGTTTAGAAGCATGCAATAAACTACCCGTTTGTCCGATAAGTTCTAAAAGTTCTGTTTTTCCTCGTCCAAAAAGCAAATCTCCATCCGCATTTTCAATCCAAGTTTTTGTTCTTACTATAAATTGCTTACCTTTTTTTTCTTTAAAACAACCAAGTTGACAATACTTTACATCAACCTTATAAGCTTTTAAAGCTGAACGCATACTTTTAAGTCCACAACCTTCTTTAGCAATATCTCTTGCATCTTTACAAAAAATTCTACGCTTTTCATCTAAACTAGGTTCTATTTTTTTAAGCACTTCAATCTTTGCTTTTTCAAAATCTAAATATCCAAATTGCCCCAACTCGCAATTATCAATTCTCATGTGATTTTCATCGGCTAATTGTCCGATTTTTTCTATATTTACATTAAATTTCTTTGCAATTTTAAAAGCCGTACCACAATCTAATTTTTCATTACTATTTAACAATTCTCTCATGTATGAGATGATTTCTTTTTCTTGATTTTTATCCATGAATTCTAAATTCTCCACTATAAATATTAATCTTATTTTCTCTAGCAAAACCACAAAGCGTTAAATCAAATTTTCTTGCTATCATAACCCCTAAACAAGTAGGAGCTGTGCGTGAAACAAGCACTGGAATTTTATGCATAACTGCTTTAGCCACCATTTCAGAACTTAGCCTTCCACTAACCATTAAAAAACATTGACTTAAATCGACCTCAGCTAAACGCGCCTTTCCTAAAGCTTTATCTATGGTATTATGCTGGGCTATATCTTCACCTATAAAAAAAGTTTTCTCATTTACAAAAAGCTTAGCCGTATGCACACAGCCTGTTTTCTCATAAAGCTCACATTGAGTATAAAAAGTACTCATTTGTTTTAAAATTTCATCTTTGCTAAATTTTACATCAGAACTAATTTTACTCGCTTCAATGGCTTCTAAATCGATATTTGCAGTATGTGCTCTACCACAACCACTTATAACTACGCCTTCAGCATTAAGCTTTGCTAAATTTTCTTTATCAATCTTTGCTTTGATATGCACACTCATACCATCATCTTTTGTTTCTATGTTCTCAATATCGCTTACTTTTGCAATGATATTTTCGCTCATTAAATACCCTATTGCTAATGCCTGTTCATCTACAGGAGTTGCCATTAAAGCACCTACTCTTTCATTATTAATAAAAATTTCAAGCTTAATTTCACGCACTAAAGTATCATCGCATGTAAAAGATTCATCACCTTTATATTTTAAAATTTGGGTTGTAAATAAGGGTTCCATAAGCTTTCTCTTTTCGCGTTATTTTAAAAATTTAATTATATCAAAAAAACATAAATAACAAATTTATATATGGAAAAATAGATTTTAGATTCAACTTATAAAATAAAATTCGTTCTATTTATTTCAAAAAAAGCTTAAAACTACCGCTATGCAATAACATAGCGGTTAAAGATTAAATTTTTACATTAGGATCATAAGAAAAACTAGGTTCAATTTGCTTTTTATTGCTTAATTCTTTATACCAATAAGAATGTAAAATATAAACCTCTTCTTCCTCTTTATAACCACTAATCATAGAATGGATACTGCCTTTGATTGCAAATACTGCCATATAAATATGCACACCAAAAAATACTGCACACACTATACCTAAAAAATTATGCACTATAGCTGAAATTCTTAAAAGTTCAATTTGAGTTAAACCAAAAAGACCTTGAATTGCCGTGGAATTAAAATCAAGAAAATACATAAATCCACCTGTAATTATCATCAAAAATCCACCAAAAACAGCAATATAATACCAAGATTTTTGACCAAAATTAAACTTACCTGCAGGTACAGGACGTTTTACTTTGCTTAAATAACCACCTACTATCATCATCCATCTGATATCATAACTTGCAGGAAGCATTCTTTTAATCCACCATAAAAACATAGGGATTATAGAGATGATAAATAAAACCGTTGCAAAAGCATGTAAATTTTTACAAACCCTTACAAAAAGTCCGCCTCCAAAAGTCGCCCCAAACATCATCACAAAACCAGTTGGCACTAAAATCACCCAAGAAATTGCCGCGATAAAATGAAAAAGTCTTTCAAATAATGTAAAAGCATAAATTTTCTTTCCATCGTGTGAAAATTGCTTAGGTCCTATAACCATATAATGCAAAGCAAATGCAGACAACACTGCAATAACAGCAATTAAAGCTATAGTAGCTATATATTCACCTTGCAAAGTTGTCCAAAGTTTGCCAAAAGTATCATAATTTGGGATATTTGTAATACGATGAAAATCCCAAATTTGAGTATCTTGTCCCATTCTCTCGCTACCATAAGCAAATAAACTTACCACGCTTAACAAAAGCGTTACAAATACTTTTCTCATAAGCGTTCCTTTCCTGTGTAAGCAATCTTCCACTCCAAACTTTCTGAAGGATTTGGAATGCCATAATTTCTATTCATAAGTCTATTATGATAAATCTCTTCTATTTTAGAACTTTCACCTACTAAAAGTGCTTTTGTCGAACACATCGCAGCACATACAGGAACTTTTCCTTCTGCGATACGATTTTGACCATAAAGTTCTCTTTCTTTTTCTGAATTCGTTGCTTCAGGGCCACCTGCACACATAGTACATTTATCCATAATGCCTTTATTTCCAAAAACACTATCTTTTGGAAATTGTGGTGCACCAAAAGGACAAGCATAAAGACAATATCCACAACCTATGCAAATTTCTTTATCGTGCAAAACAATACCATCAGCACGGATGTAAAAACAATCCACAGGACAAACGATAGAACAAGGAGCATCATCACAATGCATACAAGAAATAGAAGTTGAAACTTCTTTTCCTTGAATTCCTTCATTTAAAGTAATCACACGGCGGCGGCGAATATGAATAGGAAGCTCATGTGCTTCATCACAAGCTACCGCACAACCATTACAATCAATACAACGCTCATTATCACAAAAGAATTTCAAGCGTTCTTTTTCTAAATTTGCAAAATTTATCTTACTCATTTTCCATCCTTACTGATTCTACAAAGCCCACCTTTAGTCTCTGGAATCTGACACATAATATCATAACCATAATTTGTTACCGTATTAGCACTTTCTCCGCTTGCATAAGGCTTAGTTCCTTCTGGGAAATTGTGCGTTAAATCCACGCCTTGCATAACTCCTGTAAAATGGAAAGGCAAGAAAATCATATCTTTTGCTACACCTGGATTAACCTTCACTCTTACATGAATTTTAGTGCCTTCTGGAGAATGCACCCAAATCATATCTCCTGCTTTAATGTCTTGCTCTTTTGCTAATTCAGGATTGATCTCACAAAACATTTCAGGTGTTAAACGCGTTAGATACATAGATGCTCTATTTTCCATACCTGCACCATTTAAATTCACAAGTCTTGCGGTAACAAGATTAAGCGGGAATTCTTTAGAATAATCCTTAGCTTGTTGCACAGAAACAAATTTAGTATCCACGCGGTAAAGTGCTTTTTGATCTTCAAAACTTGGATATTTTTGCACCAAATCGTTTCTTGGAGAATGTAAAGGCTCACGGTGGAGTGGAATTTTATCTTTAAAAGTCCAAACTACAGCTCTAGCTTTAGCATTTCCATAAGGAACTATGCCTTTTTCTATACATTTAGTTGCTATGATATTGCTATCATCATAAGACCAAGTTGATCCCATTTTTTCTTTTTCTTGGGCACTTAAAGTAATGCCTAAAACTTTTTCTATATTATCTTTAGTAATTTGTGGATAACCTGTATCAATAGGTGAATTTAAAGGTGCATTTTTAGCAAGTAAACTCTCTCCTTCATACTCGAGTCCAAAATTATTTCTAAAGCCCATACCACCTTTTGCTACTTCAATGTCGGTATTATAAAGTACAGGAGAACCTGGGTGCTTATCACTCCAACAAGGCCAAGGAAGCCCGTAATACTCGCCAGCAACTTCGTCTTTTCCTTCTAAAGTTACCTCATCAAATTTATCCCAGTATAAAGTATGCTTTTTAAGCCTTTCAGGACTCCAACCATTAAGTCCTATACTTCTAACTGCTTTTGCAATTTCTCTTGTTGCATTTTCAGGCCAAACAATCTCACCTTTTTCATCGCGTAAAGTCTTAGTAAAGTCTTCATAAAAGCCTAATTTTTTAGCAAGCTCAAATAAAATTTCTTGATCTTCCATGCTTTCATAAAGTGGATCTACAACTTTAAATCTCCATTGTCCGCTACGATTTGTAGCTGTTACACTTCCGCTTGTTTCAAACTGTGTTGCTGCAGGTAAAAGATAAATTCCATCTTTTCTTTCTGCGATAATCCCTGCTTCATTTACAAAAGGATCGGCTAAAACTAAAAGCTCTAAAGCTTCCAAACCTTCTTTAACCTTAGCTTGTTGTGCAGTCGAAGTGATACCATTTCCCATAACTACTAAAGCTTTTAAAGGCGTTCCTGCGTTATCGATAGCATCATTTCCATCTTTTCCATTTAAAGCCGCTGCCCACCATCTAGCAAGTGAAAGCCCAGTTTTATGCATCCAATCTTTACTTACAAAATTTCCTAAAAGCCACTCATAATCCACACCCCAAATTTTGGCATAGTATCTCCAAGTCGCTTCATTTAAAGGATAATAACCTGGTAAATTTTCGCTCAAACAAGCCATATCTGAAGCACCTTGAACATTATCGTGTCCGCGTAAGATATTAACTCCACCACCAAATTTACCTATATTTCCAAGTACCATTTGCACAATAGGTGCTAAACGTGTATTTGAAGTTCCTACAGTGTGTTGAGTTAAACCCATAGCCCAAATAAGCGTAGTTGGTTTGTTTTTAGCTACTTCGTGAGTGATTTGCACCAAAAGTTCTTTAGAGATCCCTGTAACATTTTCCACCTCTTCAGCTGTCCATTTTGCTGCTTCTTCACGAATTTTATCAATTCCAAAAACTCTTTCATCAAGATATTTTGTATCTTCTAAGCCTTCATCAAAGATGATTTTTAACATTCCATACATGAAAGCAATGTCAGTTCCTGGACGAATTCTTGCGTAAATATCCGCTTTTGCCGCACTTTTTGTAAATCTAGGATCTACAACGATAAGCTTTGCACCTTTTTCTTTTGCTTTTAAGAAATGTCTAAAACCCACAGGATGATTTACCGCTGGATTTGCCCCAATGATAATGATACATTTACTTCTTTGAATGTCTCCAAGATGGTTTGTCATAGCGCCATAACCAAATGTATTCGCCACACCGGCGACTGTTGCGCTGTGTCAAATTCTAGCTTGATGATCTACATTGTTCGTTCCAAAAAACGCTGCAAATTTTCTTATATAATAAGCTTGTTCATTATTAAGTTTTGCAGAACCTAAAAACATAACACTTTCAGGATTTTCTTTACGATAAGCAGCTAGTTTTTCTCCGATCTCACTTAAAGCTTGCTCATAACTTATGCGTTTCCATTCTCCATTTTCTTTTTTCATAGGATATTTTAAACGCACATGTGAACGCACCATATCGATCATATCAGATCCCTTGCAGCAATGTCCACCTGAACTCACAGGATGATCTTGAGCGATTTCTTGACGCACCCAAACACCATTTTGCACTTCTGCAATAATCCCACAGCCTACAGAACAGGCTGTACAAACTGTTTTTACTTTTTTACTACCTTCATAAGCTTCTTTAAGCTCATCAGCACTCGCTTCTCTTAAAGTTTCACTTCTAGCAAGCAACGGTGTTGCTAGGCTTGAAAGTGCTGCCATTTTAAGAAAAGAACGACGCGTAAGCTTGATATTTTCACCTACACTTGACATTACTCAGCCTTTATATAATAATTTTCCCAATTAGCACTTCTTTGAAAAAGCACTTCTTTTTTCTTACTTTTACCTTTAACCAAATCTTTTCTTTCTTCATCTTTAGCTAGAGCTAAAGTTGTGCTACCAAGCACTCCAGCAGCCCCTAAGGCAAAAGCGGATTTTTTAAGAAATTCCCTGCGATTTTTCACGAGTCCTCCTTTGTTTATTTGCTTCTCTTCTTAAAAATTCTGAACGCGATAGATCGTTTTGCACTTTTTTAGAATTTATTTTTGCAGGTTTTTCCACTTCAAAGCAAAGTCTTTCAAATTCCGTAAAAACCGATGCAATACTTGCAATTTCCTTATATAAATTCGCATTTTTATTCATGAAAACATCGCCTAAAAACTCATCAATGCTTTTATTGATCACTTTTTCAAAAAGCTCTTTGGCTAAATCATCTTCATTTTGCCTTAAAAATTCACTCATCAACAATAAACAAAATCCAACACTATCTTCACTTTCTTTAAAAAATTTTTCATTGCGTCTTATTTTACTTTTGACTAAAATTTGACGCACGCAAAGTAAAGGATTTGAATTTTCAAAACCTTCTTCTATGTAAGAAAAAGTCGTTGGAATGCTATTTTTAAGACTTAAAAAAAGCAAATCATATTCTTTAAAAAATGCTTGTATAGAATTTTCATCATCTAAATGCTTAAGCAAGATATCAAAATTTGATTTTAAATTTTCATCAAATAAACATTCTTGCATTGTCTTTAAATACTCTTGTAATTTTGACAATCTTTCTTCAGAAAATGAAAAAACAAAAAGCTCTCCTAGACATTGATAATAAAGACTTCTAGCTAATCTTAATTTTTCCAAATCCATTAAAGCCCCCATGCATTCAAAATTTTCAAAAATAGCTTTAAATTTTGCTTGAATGAATATTATGCAAAATATACCTAATATTCATTTTAAAGCCGATTTTTAAATCGATTTATCTTAATACTATTTAATTTAAAAATCACTGAATTTCAATAAAATTCCACAAGGATTTAAAATATTAAAAAATCATACCAAAGTATTGAAAATTAGATATTTGAGTTGATTTTATATTTGAAAAAATAAAATACTTTGCATAAAAATTTATATCTTTGATTCTCTTCCGAGTAAAATTAACATTTTATGCAAATTATAAATAATACTAATTTCTTAAAGAATAATCCTTATAAGAAAATTCTCTTATCATTTGAAGTTCATTTTTTGCATTTAAAAGCATGAGATTTGGAAGTCTTATACCATTAAAAGTTGTGTTTTTCACAATGGTGTAATGAATTTGATCTAAAAAAACAATTTTATCGCCGATTTTAAGCTTTTTATCAAAGGCGTATTCTCCCATTACATCACCCGCTAAACAAGTATTTCCAGTAAGTAAATAGGCAAATTCGTTTTCTTTTAAGTCTGAAATTTTTTCATTTTCTCTTGTGGCTAAAATTCTAGCATTTAAAACTTCACTTGTATAAGGCATGATGATAGTATCTGGCATATGTGCTTCGCTTGAAGTATCTAAAATAGCAATTTGCTTTTCATTTTCTATGATATCTACTACACTAGCAACCAAATTTCCTGTTTGCCAACCCACCGCTTCACCTGGTTCAAGATAAACTTGTACACCATATTTATCACTGAAATTTTTACACAAAGCAATAAGTTTTTCAACATCATAGCCTTTTTTAGTGATGTGATGTCCTCCTCCAAAATTCACCCATTTCATTTGCCCTATCCATTTACCAAATTTCTCTTCAAAGACCTTTAAAACAGCTTCTAAAGCATCAGCACTTTCTTCACAAAGTGCGTGAAAATGAAGTCCTTCTATAACATTTAAATCCACATTTTCAAAATCTTTAGCACGAATTCCAAGTCTTGAGTATCTTCCACAAGGATTGTAAAGTTCTTTTGGGGCTAGAGAAAATTCAACATTACAACGAAGACCTAAGGAATTTTTTTGTGTTTTACTTTGAAATTTATGAAATTGAGCTAAAGAATTAAACACTATATGATGAGATAAACTGGCTATTTCACCTATTTCATCTTCTTTAAAAGCAGGTGAATAAGTATGAATTTCTTTATCCATATATTCTTTAGCAAATTTTGCTTCCCAAAGTCCGCTACAAGTACAACCTTTTAGGTATTCTCCAACAATTTTCATCGCTCCTGAAAAAGCAAAACCTTTTAAAGCTAAAAGCACTTTAGCACCACTTTTTTCACCAACACTTGCTAAAAGCTCACAATTTTTTCTTAATTTATCTTCTTCTAAAATATAAGCTGGAGTTTGAATTTTTTCATAAAACATTATTTTTCCTTGATTAAATTGCTAAAATCATAACAAAATTAAACCAAATTTTCAAAATAAATATTTACTAAAGTTAAAAAAATAATGACTATAATACAAAAAATTAAGCAAAAGGAAAAACTAATGAATAGAAGAAATTTTTTAAAATTTAATGCACTTACTCTAGCAAGTATGGGTGTAGCCTATGCAAATCCTATGCACGATATGCACTCCATGCATAAAAATCATTCTATAAATCATGACTTAGATACTTCTTTTATAAACTTTGCTCCAAAAAATTTAAAGCTTTTAGATCCAAAACAATTCCCCCAAGGAGAAATTTTAAAAGCCTTGCCTTTACTCAAAAATGAAAGTAAAGAAAAAAATATTTTTCGTGCTACCCTAGAAATCAAAGAAAATCATATAGAGCTTATCAAAGGTAAAAAAACCTTATTTTATACTTACAATGGCCTCGTGCCTGCTCCAAAAATAGAAGTTTTTGAAGGAGATAAACTTGAAATTTTAGTCAAAAACAAACTCAAAGAAGCTACAACTATACATTGGCATGGCGTTCCTGTGCCACCTGATCAAGATGGAAGCCCACATGATCCTATCTTAGCAGGAGAAGAAAGAATATATCGTTTTGAAATTCCTCAAGATAGCGCAGGAACTTACTGGTATCATCCGCATCCTCATTATACCGCTTCTAAACAAGTTTTTATGGGTTTAGCAGGGGCTTTTGTGATCAAAGCAAAAAAAGATGCTTTAAGTCATTTAAAAGAAAAAGATTTGATGATTAGCGATTTGCGTCTTGATGAAAACGCTCAAATTCCAAACAACAACTTAAATGATTGGCTAAATGGTAGAGAAGGAGAATTTGTACTCATTAACGGACAATTTAAACCCAAAATCAAACTCGCCACAAACGAACGCATACGCATTTATAATGCTACTGCGGCAAGATATTTAAATTTACGCATACAAGGAGCTAAATTTATACTTGTTGGTACTGATGGCGGACTTATAGAAAAAGCTATTTATAAAGAAGAACTTTTCTTAAGTCCTGCTTCTCGCGTAGAAGTTTTAATCGATGCTCCAAAAGAGGGGGAATTTAAGCTAGAAAGTGCTTATTATGATAGGGATAAAATGATGGTAAAAGAAGAACCTAATACCCTATTTTTAGCTAATCTTAGCCTAAAAAAAGAAAATTTAGAACTTCCAAAAAATTTAAAAATTTTCAAACCTTTAGAAGAGCCTAAGGAATTTAAAGAAATAATCATGAGTGAAGATCATATGCAAATGCATGGTATGATGGGAAAAAGTGAAAGCGAATTAAAAATCGCTCTTGCGTCTATGTTTTTAATCAATGGCAAAAGCTATGATTTAAAACGCATTGATTTAAGCTCCAAGCTTGGAGTAGTTGAAGACTGGATAGTGATAAACAAATCTCACATGGATCATCCTTTCCACATACACGGCACACAATTTGAACTCATCTCATCAAAACTCAATGGAAAAGTTCAAAAAGCTGAATTTAGAGCCTTAAGAGATACTATAAATGTGCGTCCTAATGAAGAGTTAAGACTTAGAATGAAACAAGATTTTAAAGGACTTAGAATGTATCATTGCCATATTTTAGAACATGAAGATTTAGGAATGATGGGAAATTTAGAAGTAAAGGAATAAAATGGTAAAAGTGGAATTTTTAGGCCCCATAAATAAAGACAATTTAGAGTTTGAGGTAAAAAATTTAAAAGAATTAAAAGAAATTTTGCAAAAAGATGAGAGTTTAAAAGAATGGCTAGAACTTTGTGCCGTATCTTTAAACGATGAAATCATTTTTGATGAAAACACTAAGTTAAAAGATGGTGATAAAATAGCACTTTTACCGCCAGTTTGTGGGGGTTAAATGAAACATTTTACACTTTATCAAGGTTCTTTAGATATTCCTAAAATTTATAGCCAATGGTATGAATTTGCCAAGGATAAAAACTGCGGTGCTTTACTGACTTTTTGTGGTATTGTGCGTGAAGAAGAAGGCATTGAGGCACTTAGTTTTGATATTTATGAACCGCTTTTAAAAAAATGGTTTAATGAGTGGCAAAAAAGAGTAGATTTTGATGGTATTACCTTGCTTTTTGCTCACTCTATAGGCGATGTGGCGGTTCATGAAAGCTCTTATTTTGCAGGAATTTTAAGCAAACAAAGAAAATTAGGACTTAAACTCCTTAATGAATTTGTTGAAGATTTTAAAGCAAGCGCACCTATTTGGAAGTATGATGTGATAAACAAAGAAAGAATTTATGCCAAAGAAAGATCAACCAAACTTTGCGGTGCAGGACTTTTAAAAGGATAAAAAATGTTAATGTCTTATGAAGAAAGTTTAAAAATTTTACACTCTCATATTAAAACTTATGAAAAGATTGAAAAAATAGCTCTTACAGAGTGTTTAGGACGCATTTTAGCTCAAGACATAAAAGCACCTAAAAATCAGCCCGAATTTCCAACTTCGGCTATGGATGGTTATGCGATCAAATTTGAAGATCAAGATAAGCCTTTAAAAATTTTAGGCCTCACACCTGCGGGCACTATGCCACAATTTAGCGTGCAAAATGGCACTTGTGTAAAAACCTTTACAGGCTCACTCATGAGCGAAGGAAGCGATACTTTAGTCCCTGTTGAAAATGTACGCGTAGAAAATGATACTCTTTTTATAGAAAAAAAAGTTCCTCAAGCTTTTGCCGTGCGTGCGGTAGGAGAAAACTATAAAAAAGATGAAATTTTACTCAAAAAAGGCACAAGGTTAAATTATAGCGAGATAGCTCTTTTGGCTGAACTTGGATTTTTTCACATTAGTGTGTTTATAAAGCCTATTGTAGGGGTTTTAAGTAGTGGAAGTGAGATCAAAGATCTAGGAGAAGCCTTAGAAAATCCCGCTCAAATCCGCTCTTCAAATCATATCGCCATAGCTAATTTAGCTAAAAATTTAAATTGCGATACAAGGGTTTTTCCTCTTTTAAAAGATGATGAAAAGGCTACTTTTTCGACCCTTGAAAGTGCTTTGCAAAGTTGTGATATTTTGATTACAACAGGCGGGGTTTCTATGGGGGATTTTGACTTTTTAAAAAAAGCCGTTAAAGAATACGAAATCATCATTGATAAAGCCGACATAAAACCAGGCAGACATATCAAAATAGCCAAGGCTAATGAAAAATTCATCATCGCCTTACCAGGTTTTCCTTACTCGGCTATGGTAATGTTTAATCTTTACGCAAGAGAGATTTTAAACTCTTGGTTACTTCAGCCTAAAGACTATATTTGCAAAGCCTTTTTACAAGGAAGCTACAAGAAAAAAACACCTTATTTGGAATTTGTCGCTTGTAATGTGGAATTTAAAAATGGACGCATTTTAGCCAATCTTGAAGGTAAGAAAGAAGGCTCTAGTGCGATTATAAACAATCTTAACAATAAAGCTGCCCTTATGGTGGTACCAAAAGAATGTGAAATTTTAGAAAATGAAAGTTTAGTGGATATTATCTTTATGCCTTAAAATTATTTAAATAATTTTATTTCGATTTTAATCAACCCTAAATTTCAATAAGTTTCAAATTTGCAACCTCCTTTTAGTAGAGTAATTAGCCCTAGCGGAGTTTCAATCCACTAGGGTTTTTGGCCCTTTTTTAAATTTCTTTATGGTAAAATACACATTTACCAGATAATGAAAATTCAAGGTTTTTTGATAAAAATAGCAAATATTATGCTATAATCTCATAAGAAATTTAAAAAGGAACTAAAACAAAGAGCTTGCAGGATTCTGCGAGGTTATAATCCTCTAAAACTGCTTAAAATTCAAATAAATTTTGCTGATGATATTTTTCTTGTTTTTTATTTAGTTGTATTTCTTCATTATTTGAATTTTTGTATTTAAATTCTCCATGACTATCTATATCAAAAAGTGTTAAATTAGTTTAGTTATTAACTTTTGCCACCAAGCAAAAATTCCATTTTATCAAATTGCTCTAATAATACAAGCCCTAATGATTGCATAGCCATAATTTAAAGCAGAATTTTCAAAGCAAAGCTCATCTCTTGAAAAAGAAGCACCAACTAAAGTTTTAAAATACAACGCCGCCGCAACAGCTTCAATATTTTACTATCATTTAAGCTTGCTTTTTTAGCCAAATTTATAAGCTCATTCATTTGCTCTTTTGTGATTTTTGCACTTTGAAAATGCCCTAAAAAAGGAGTAAAAACACCATTTATACTATGAGTTTCATCGTAACTCATTTTTAGAATCTTCTCTTTGTCTAAACTCAGCCTTTGTCACTTCTCCAAGCACTGAAACTATATATTTTTCAAATACTTTTAGATTTTAAATTCTTATGCTTTTTGCAATGACTTCTTTTTCATTTGCATTTTTAAACAATATTTTTTCATTTTTGCTTAGCATTTCAAATTTATTATCGTGTTTTGAAACAGTTAGGCTAGCATTTGAGTTATCTAGCCTTTCATAATAAACAAATTCTGGCTCTTGCATATCTTTAGTTTGAATTAAAATCAAACTATCTTTGTATAAAGAAAAGCAAAACTCATAATTTTCATCCATTAAAATCCAGTCTTTTATCTCACCTTTTTTACTTCGTGCTACAGCTTTATTTGGTAATACTTTTAAAGCAAAATCCATAGTATAAATTGGCACAGCATAAAATTTATTTGTCTTTTTGTGTTTAAAAATATCCACTCTAAACATATCGCCATTTTTAACTATTTTACCATTTACTTTGCGGATTTTACCAAGCTCTAGGGCTTTTAAAACTCCTTCTTTTCCGCCGTATGATTGATAGAATTCTTCTTCTTTTCTAAATGTTTCTTCATGTAAAGCTCCACTTGGCTTTTTTCTCTCAGGTTTTGAGATAAAAATTTTATCAATTTTATCTAAAAGCTTTTGCCTAAAACCACTAAAAGGCTCAAAAAATTCCTTTTATTTTTGCAATCTAATTCACTAATTTTTTTGCATAAAGTTCTGCACTGTTGCTTTCTTGCTCTTTTTTAAAATCTGAAAAATCCTTTACGATAGAATTATTTACATAAGCAATAATTGCTGTATTGATGGCGTGATGAAAATGATTGTTTCTATTCTTAGTGCTAAAGCCCCAAGTGTGCCTTAAAGCGGATGTTAGCATATCGCTTTTTGCTTCTACATGTACTTTTAAGCCTTTTTGTGTGTCGTTTAGCTTTGTATTTTCATCATCGCTTAAAGGTAAAAAATCTAAATAATCTTTAGTGTAGTTTAAAACAAGCCTTGCAATGTAGCGAGTATCGTTTAGATTTCTATCTTTAAAGTCTTTTTGTTCTTTGTCTTTGTAATTTTTATCTAAAATTCTTTTTTGCTTTTTAGTAGGTAGGTTTTTTGCTAAAACTTCAATTTTTGCCATTTTACTCTATCATTGCCAAAGGCTTCAAATGGGGTTTTATTAAGTTTTTCTTGATTTTACTTGGTAAAAACTAAAACTTTATTCATATAAGAATCATCAAAACTTCTAGAATAAGGGTAAATATGGTCAATTTCAAGCATTTTTTCATCTTGCAAATCACTAATTTTAATCTTTTCCCCACTATAAACACAAAATTCTTTTTGTTCTTTAAATAATCTTAATTTTAAAATATTTTTACTATTTATTTTTAAGCCTAGTTTTTCACATTCAAGTTCGGCGTCTTTTTTGGCCTTATAGTTTTCGTTTTGCTCTTTTTCTATTTTAGCTCTTTGGCTGTAATTTTTACCTACTTCTCTTGCTAATTCAATGTTTATTTTATGCACTTTACCGTATTTTTTAAGTAAGGTATTTAAACCTTTCTATATTCTTTAATCGCCATTAAAACCACAGGATTAGTTACTTCATCCTTGTAATAAGTTTCATTAAATACAGGTAAAAAGTCTTTTTTATCTTCATTGATTGCTATTTTTAAATTAAGCTCATTGCAAGCTTCATCGTATTTTTTACCTTCAAGCATTAAAGGAGTGATAAGTTTTAAGGCTTTAAAACTTATATTAAATAGTCTTTAAATTCCAATTTGCTTAAGCTATCAATTTGATTTTGATTTAAATCATATTTTGCTAAAGCCTTTTTAAGCTTAATCTCATCTTTTATAAGGATAATATCTTTTGCTATTTCATTTAAATCATCTTGGCTTAAACTATACTCACCTAGAGCTTTTACAAATTCTTTATATTTTTTTAAACTCAATAAAATAAGTTCCTTTTTCTCCTTTAAATTCATAATCATCACTTAAAACTAAAAGCTTTTTTTGTTTGTTTATAAATTAGAGTGCCATTTTTTAAAACTTCATTTAAAAGCGCGTTTAAATCATCTTTTGTATATAAAATTCCTTCAGTATTTTTAAGATTGTTTAAAAGATTGATAATTCTTGTAAGTACTACAAACATAAAGGCTAAGGGTGAATTTTTTGGCGCTCTTTTTTCATCAGTAAAAAACTACAATTTTCCACCAAATGAGAAAAATCTTTTAAAGTCCTTTTATAAAATACTACACTAAGCACTTCTTCTTCAAATTTTTTTGAAAAAGAAAAGCCAAATTCTCTTTGTTTTTTAAAAATAAGTTTTAATTCATTTTTTAAAAAACTTTGCGCTATACAGCGTTCATAACTTTCTTTTTTATTTCTAGCATTTATAAATTCTTTGGAATTTTCTTTGAATTTTTGAAAATACTCTTTATAAAGATGCTCTCCCACACTTTGATAATTTACTAGTTTTTCTTCATTTTGCTTGATAGCTTTTAAAATCTTGCCTTTTTCTTAGTTATCGCTATTTTTAATATCATCATAGCCACGCCTTTTTGCAATATGTAAAATTACTCTTGCAAAATCTTGCTTACTTAAAAGCTCATTTAAAGCTCTAAATCTTAACTCATAAGGGCTAATTAAAGAGCCTTTATAAGCCTTAGCTAAACTTTCATCAAAGCTTTGATAATCTTCGTAATTTAACTTAAATTCATTTGCGATTAAATGTTTTAAGTGATTTAGCCTTGCTTTGCATCTAGCAAGGCGTTTTCTAGCACTTCTTGCAAGGCGTCTTGGTAAGGCTAGGGATTCTCCTGTTTTAGGATTTTCAGCTTTTGTAAAAATCCTAGCTCCACAATCTTTTAATTCATCATTTTCACTAAATGCCCAGCCAATAGAGCTTATTCCTATATCAAATGCCAAAATTCTTGCCACACTAGATCCTTTTTGATATTTATGATTTGTTTATAATTATAATATAAAAATCATTTTTTATGCAAACATAAAATTTTCAGTAACCAAACTATACATATTATTAATTTTATAATGCAAAAAATAAGTAAAATTTCAAATGAAAAATATTTATTAGTTAAATTTAGCTAAAATAAAATAAAAGCTAATAATAACTTTAGGAGAAATCATGCCAATTTTTATGATATGTTCTACACTTTTAGCGGTAATTGTCGTTGCTTATTATATACTTAAAAAATACAATCCCATTTTTGTATTTTTTCTTTCAGGTATTATATTGCTTATTTTTGCTTTTTACATCACAGGAACACCTATACCAAAAGCCCCGAGCAGAGAACATGCAAGCTTTTTGAATGTTTTACTTGATAGCTATGCTTTTATCACAGCGACTTTTAAAAGCCAGCTTTCTGGAGTAGGGCTTATTATCATGAGTGTGGCAGGTTTTGCTGCTTATATGAAACATATCAATGCTTCGGCAAAACTTGCTTTTTTAGCAAATAAACCCTTAGGAAAAATCAAAAATAAATACTTGATTTTAAGTGGAACTTTTGTTGTTGGAATGGCTTTAAAAATTGTCATTTCTAGCTATGCTGGATTGCTTTTGCTTTTGTTAGCATGTATTTATCCTGTTTTAATCTCACTTAAAATCCGTCCTATTACAGCTGTATGCGTGCTTTCTTTAATTGCACTTGATTATGGTCCAAAAGATGGAAATTCAATCAATATGGCAGATATGGTAGGACAAAGTGATAATGTCGTAGGGCTTTTTTTAAATTACCAAATTTATAGTGTGATTGCCTATGTTGTAGTTATTGCCATCTTGATTCCTTTTTATTTTGCTTGGATTGATAAAAGAGATAAAGAAAAAGGTGTTTTAAATGATGAAGTTGAAATTCCGCAAATCATTGATCCTAAATGCCCTACTTTTTACATACTCTTTCCTTGGTTACCTGTTGTATTTTTATTTACAGCATATTTTTTTACTATCAAGCTCGATGTTGTGACAGCAAATTTTGTAAGCATTTCTTTAGTTTTTCTTGTTGAATTTGCAAGACACAGAAATGCTAGAAAATTAGGCGAAGATATGATGGTGATTTTAAAAGCTATGGCTGAAATTTTTATCTCAGTCGTAAGCATAATCATCGCCGCTGGAGTATTTGCTGAAGGCATTAAAGCACTTGGTGGAGTTAATATCCTTGCTAACGCGGTTTCAAATCTTGGAACAGGAAATTTTGCATGGTTTGGAATTCTTTTGAGTATAGCTATTTTAAGCTTTTTAGTTTATTTTGCCACAGTGATTATGGGAAGTGGAATTGCTGCTTTTAATGCTTTTGGAAAACTAGCTCCTGATATAGCTACAAAATTAGGCATTGCACCTATTACTCTAGTTTTACCTATAGAAATTGCATCTTGTTTAGGTCGTGCAGCTTCACCAATAGCAGGCGGAATCATAGCTTTAGCTGGATTTGCAAAAGTAGCTCCAATGGATATTATAAAACGAACCACTCCTCTTTTACTTATCGCTATGCTTGTAAATGTGCTTGTAGCCTTTTATCTAGCACAAACCAATCCTGTGCCAAAAGAACAAAACACTACAAAAATAGCAATATTTCTAGAAAATAAATCTATTAAATTCTTTTCTATTTTTTAAGTAAAAATTTTATAAATTTTTCTATATTCTTTTTGCTAAGCCGGCTTCACTATTAAATTATCAAATTTACTCCATAGCTTCCGCCAATAAATCCATAAACTACAAAATATCATAAAGATGCAAATTTCTTGTATCAATAACAACTAAATCCAACTTTTATAAATACTCACTAAAGAAGCAATGCTTTGTTATTATTTGAACTTTGCTCAATGCTATATTGAATAGGATTTGCATCAAAAATTTAAAAGTATAAATATTGAAGAAAGTTTTTTGCAAGTTCTATCCAAATCTTTTGTGAAAAAATCAAACCCTCTATATTCACTATTATTTGAAAAAGTATTAATATTTATAATTTTTTCATATTTAATATCAATTTAACTAAAAATTCATCACTTAATTTTGTATCACGAGGCAAAAAGTCTTTAATTTAAGTAAAATCAATCTATTTAATTTCTTATCAAAATATTTAGTATCAACTGCTCTAACTAACTTTAAAGCAATTTCACTCATATGTTTTCTAGCTCTAAAAAATGAAAAAAGAGATGATCAAATTTTTAGAAGTTAAACTATAAAATGTGGATAAACTATATATTTTTTAATTTTTAAATATTATAATTACTTAACACCCCATAAAGAGCTTTAAGACATACGAATATATCCTAATAAACATCTACGTAAAATAGTATTTTTTCATCATTCTAACATATTTTTACATTTTTTTGTCCTTTAAGCATAAGCCAAACAATTAAAAATGAAACGAAATAAACAACTTGAAAAAGTAATTTATAATTATCTATGAGCATCTTTATAGGACTTTTTGTAAATATATAATAGTTATCAACCATCATAAAAATAAAGAAAATTAATATTATCAAAATTTTTATGCAAACATAAAATGCAAAAATAAGATAAAAAAGTTTTTCCTTTGTAATTTGAATCAAAATTTTAAAAAATAAAAAAGCAAAAATAATATGGCATAGACTTAATATTATGTTTAAACTTCCATATACAATTTCTGGTTGTTGATCTACCATAAAATCAGGAACAAAAAGAAGATAACTACCAAAAACACTTAAACCTTGCCATATGAAAAAATAAATAAAAAGTTTGTAATTTTTTATCTTTTTACAAAACAAAAACACACTAAGCAAAGCTAGGATTATGGCTGTGTAAAGTAAAGTTTTTTTTGTGTAGTAAAACCTAAGATCTTCAAAGCTAATAATTTCTAATATAAACGAAAATGTTAAAACGAGCAAGTTTAAAATTATAAATGAAGCCATTGTGATTTTAATCCATTTTAAATCAAAATCAAAAACCTTTTTTTGTGCTTTTGCTAATCTTTCTCCTAAATTTGAAAGTTCTTGCTCATCAAATTCTTTAAATTTGACCCACGCTAAAATCCAAAAAACCAAACTTGCTAGCAAAAACACCAAGCCTATGCCGATAATCAAAGTAATAAGCCCTAAAAAACAAGTATTAAAAGCATAAATAAAATACTTTTGCTTTGTTACTCTAGCGATTTCATAAGAAAAAGCTTTAAAAAAAGGAAAAATCAAAGCCAAAGTAATAACAAAAAGCACGCAAAAAATGCCTATGACCACATAATCTTGATTAAAATAAAAGTTAGCAAAAAAGCCATTTCTAGATTCCAAAATCACAAATAAAGAACTTATATTAATAAGAATACCAAAAAATCCAATCCCTACACTAATAAGGAAATTCTTAAACAAATTTTTAGCACCGCCATAGATTTTTAAATCATAAAGCACAATAAAAAATAAAATCCAACTCGCAAGAGCAAATAAAACTCCAAGATAAGGAATGATACCTAAAAACCCACAAATAATACTCGCTATTGCTTTTAAGCGAATTTCTTTTATCTTTTTTTGAAACAAAGCTTCATTTAAATTGTGCATTTTTACCCTTTATTTAATACATTCGAACAAAAATATTTCGTTTTATCATCTTTGGCAATTTTTATCAAAACCGCCCATTTCCACACATTAACTCTAAAAATTTTATCTTTCTTATTTACATAAGAAAGATAAAATTTTAGTTTGTCTTTATGGGCTTTTATGGGCAAAATTACATATATTTTAGCACATAAATAATCATAATAATTTGTTTTCACTCTAAAACAATACCTTCATTAATGCAAATTTCGCCGATAATAAAGGCATCTGAATTTTCTAAAACCCTACTTACATTAGAAGGATCTACAACCATTACTAAACCCACTCCCATATTAAAGCTTCTATACATTTCGCTTTCTTCTACAGCCTGTCCTATAATATAAAAAATTTCAGGAGTTTTAAGATGATGTTTGCGTATAGTTGCACCCATACCACGAGGTAAAACGCGTGGTAAATTTTCTACTAAACCACCCCCTGTAATATGAGCTAGAGCACTGATATAAGGCTTTAATGTAAGAAAATCACGCACATAAATCCTTGTAGGTTCTAACAAAATATCAATTAAATTTTTACCCTCTATCTTGTCATCAAATTTTAATTTTAAACTTTCAAAAAGTACTTTTCTAGCTAAAGAATAACCATTTGAATGAAGTCCTGAACTAGGAAGTGCCAATAAAATATCACCATTTTTAACAAATTTACTTCTATCGATCTCATCTTCTTCAGCCATACCCACAGCAAAACCCGCAAGATCAAAATCATCTTTTGCATACATTCCAGGCATTTCAGCAGTTTCTCCGCCAATTAATGCACAATTTGCCATCTTACATCCCTTGGCAATGCCTGATACAACAGCCTTTGCTACTTCTACTTCAAGCTTGGCTGTAGCATAATAATCTAGGAAAAACAAAGGCGTAGCAAAATTACAAATCAAATCATTCACACACATTGCTACTAAATCTTGCCCTATAGTATCATATTTTTTAGCATCAATTGCCAAGCGAAGCTTGGTACCAACCCCATCTGTTGCACCTAAAATCACAGGCTTTTTAAAACCACTTGGCATTCTAAAAGCACCAGCAAAAGAACCAATTCCACCTACAACATTATCATTAAAAGTTTCTTTAACCAAAGGTTTTATAGCCTCTACAAAGGCATTTCCATTATTTATACTTACGCCCGCATCTTCATATGAAATTTTCATTTATTTTCCTTTAAGAACTAAAAAGGTATTTTAACGAAAAAAGTTTTAATAAGGCATAAGATGAAAAATGCTTTTTTTGTAACCGCTTCAATTGCTTGTGGTAAAAGCACTTTTATAGAAATAGCGAATTCTTTAGGCTTTAAAAGCATTAGCGCAGACAAAATCGCTCATAAAATTTTAGATGAAAATGCTTTAGAACTTGAAAAGATTTTTTCTCCCTTTAGCTTAAAAAATTTGCTCACAAAAGAAAAGAAAATCGATAGAAAAATCCTTGGAGAAATTGTTTTTAACAATAAAGAAGCTAAAAAAATCTTAGAAAATTTCACTCATCCTAAAATTCGAGCTAAAATTTTAGAACAAATGCAAATTCTAGATAAGGAAAATAAAGCTTTTTTTGTAGAAATTCCTCTTTTTTTTGAAAGCGGTGCTTATGAAAATTTAGGCAAAGTCATTGTAATTTACACACCTAAAGAATTAAGCCTTAAAAGAATTATGCAAAGAGATAAGCTCAGCTTAGAAGCTGCAAAAGCAAGACTTGATTCTCAAATAGATATTGAAGAAAAACTTAAAAAAGCAGATTTTATCATTAAAAATACTAATTCTTATGCCGATTTTATGCAAGAATGTGTTAAAGTAATACAAGAAATTTCTAAAGGAAAAATGTGAAATTTTATAAATATTGTGCAAGTGGGAATGATTTTGTCATAACAAATGCTGATAGAAAAGAAGATAGAAGTGCTTTAGCTAAAGAACTTTGTAATCGTTATGAGGGTATAGGTGCGGATGGCTTTATCGTGATATTACCTCATGAAAAATACGACTTTGAATGGGAATTTTATAATAACGATGGCTCAAGGGCTGCTATGTGTGGCAATGGCTCAAGGGCTGCGGCACATTTTGCACATCATATCAACAAAATAAATCCTAACATGAGTTTTTTAACCGGTGCAGGAGTAATAAAAGCAAAGGTAAATCAAGATAAAGTTGAAGTATCTTTAGGCAAAATAAAAAGCGTGCAAAATACTTTTGAAGAATTAGGAAAAACTTGGCAACTTTGCGACACTGGAGTTCCACATCTAGTACATTTTTGTCAAAATTTAGATGAATTTGATACAATGCTTTGTCAAAAAATGAGACAAAAATATAATGCCAATGTTAATTTTGTAAAAATTTTAGATGAAAATCATTTAAAAGTTCGCACCTATGAACGCGGAGTTGAAGATGAAACCTTAGCTTGTGGCACAGGAATGGGGGCTTGTTTTTATCTGGCATTTTTAAATAAAAAAGTACAAAATAAAGTTAAAATAACTCCTAAAAGTGGTGAAGAGGTAGGGTTTGCATATAAAAATGAAGAATTGTTTTTTAAAGGAAAGGTAAAGTATTGTTTTGAAGCCAATTATAATTTTTCTTAGTCTTTTTCTAATCCCACTTTTTGCTGCTGATGATCTAAAGAATGGATTTGGAGAGGAATATTACAAACTTGATATAGATCAAAAAAGACAAATTTTTTTTATAAAAATGAATGAAATGTTTGATCAAAGCTTTAAAAAAATTGAACAAGAAAGGTCCTTTATCGAAGCCTTTTTTAAAGATGCTTACAAAACAGGCTTTAGGACTTCAAACCAAACAAATCTTGAAAAACTTATCATGATAAAAAACAAATATCGTATTGAAAATCTTTATGATTTTGCAGAATATAAAAAACGTATTCAAAAAATTCCAAAATCCATGGGTATAGCCCAAGCTTTAGTTGAAAGTGCTACAGGTACCAGTCGCTTCGCAAGAGAAGCAAACAATCTTTTTGGAGAATGGACTTGGGGTGAGAAAGGTTTAATTCCTGATTTAAGACATCCAGATAAAAAACACAAAATTAAAATTTTTGATAGTCTGCAAGATAGTGTTGACTCTTATGTTTTAAATTTAAATCGTCATTTTGCTTATGAAAAGTTTCGCGATGTAAGAGCTAAATTTGAAAGCGAAGGCAAAGAGATAACAGGGCTAGAGGCTATTAAAACTTTAGATTCTTATTCTGAACACAAGGGATATTATATCAATCTTATTACAAAAATCATCAAAAGATACAACCTTGAAAAATACGATACAAAATCAAACAACGCCTAAAATCCAAGTGAAAATTTATCAAAAGATATGATTTCAAATTTAACCCCTTGCTCAAAAAAACTATTCTCACTTGAAAGAGTGATAAAAATCACATGAAAAATTCCAAGTTCTAAAGCCTTTGGTAAAATTTTCTTAGCACGTAATTTAATCAAATCAATATCTAAAGTTGGACTTGAAATATAAGCAATTTTAGATATTTGACTATAAAAGTTAAAGTATTTGTTATAAAAAAATTCTTCTTTAAATTTAAACAACTCGCTTAAAACTAAATTTTCAAATAAATGTGAAAAATCCTTTGAAATACAAAGATTATTTCTTAGGCCAAAATCTTTAAAATAAATCTTTTGAAGTTTTTTTTCATCATGTTTTAAAGTATAAATCACATAAGTATTTTCTAATTTTTTTATAGCTTGATAAACACTATCTTTTGAAGTTTTTAATCTTTTTTTGAGTTCTATAAATATCTTAGAAATACTGATTTGCTGACCCAAATTTAAAGCTAAATACTTTAAAATTTCTAATTCTAAAAGAGTAAAGCTTTGTCTTAAAAGTATGTTTTTTTCTCCAAATTTACTCCGTCCACTTTGCAAAAAAAGACCTACTAAATTATTTATAGGTAAATTTTTCTTACTTACACTAATAAATTCTTCAAAATCAAAATAATCAAGTTCAAGTTCTTCAAACCCATTTACATTTAAATCTTTTATATTTGTACTTAAGATGATGGGAATTTTAATTTTTTCTAAATTAGGAATAAAATCCAAATTATAAAGGCAAAGAATTTTAATTTGTAAATTTTCATTCAGAAAATCAGAAAGTCTTTCTAAACTTTGTTTTTCAAAACGTGTATCATATAAATCTAAAAACAAAATTTCACTTGCTTTAAATTGAGATAAAAAATTAAAAATAAGCGTTTTTTTACCACAAAATCGTGGGCCTTTTATGATAATATTTGGTTTTGAAATTTGATTTTTTCTTTCATAACTTACTTCAAATTTAGGGTGATTTTCATAAAAAAAATTAAGTACTTTCAATTTTATCCTTTAAAAAAGGATATTATAACCTAGTTTGTATAATTGGGGCATAAAGCCCCTTAAATTACATTTTGCAAGCACCTTGTAAAGTAGCGCCTATCATCCAAAGACTTTTTTCATATTTTGCGATATTTTCTTGCGCAAAAGCAGCTGTTGTGGTATCACTTTCTTTTTCTGCTGCTTCATTGAGTTTTTTAAATTCTGCTAAAAGATATTCATAATCTTGTTTGATCAGTTCTATGACTTCAAGCGGAGTAAAGCAATCTTTTGCAACTTTTGGACTTTTTGCATTTTCCATTAAAACTTTTTGGCAAATGATAGCTTTTTCGCCAAGTTGTAAAACTCTTTCAGCACAACTATCAAAAAGTTCTGCCATTTCTTCATAAGCTTTTTCTGTGTACTCGTGTATAGAAAAAAATTGCAAACCTTTTACATTCCAGTGATAATTATGAAATTTAACCCATAGATGATGAGCATCTGCTTGCATTTGTAATAATTGTTTTGTAACTGACATGATTGACTCCTTTTTTTGATTTTTAAAATTATAGTATAAAATTCTTAAATAATAATTATTATTAATTAAAAATTTTTATTATAATTTTAACTTAAAATTATTATACTCTTTTTTTAATGAATTTTGATTAAGAAATTAATATATTTTTTAAGATCAACTTTCCAACTTCCACACCAGGTTGATCATAAGTGTTAATCCCTAGCATAACACCGCAAGTTGAAGTAAAAAGTTCATAATAATACATCAAATATCCCGCATGCCAAGCGTCAAGTTTTTCAAGTTCTATCACATCAACACTCAAATTTTCGGCGATTAAAGCATGCATAGTTGCATCACATTGGGCGTTTAAAAGTTCGTGAAGATTGACTTTATTACTTAAAGAATCTAAAAATTTAAAATGAATATCAGGGATAATAGGTGCTTTTTGAGCGTCTTTGATTTTTAAAAAAGTTACAGTTTTATTTTTAGGTCCATCCATGATGAGTTGTAAAAAACTATGCTGATCTCTTGCTCCAATGAGTGCAACAGGAGTTAAACCTATGCGTTTATAGCCTTGCTTTTTACCTAAACTTTCAGCAATAAGCTGGATATACCATTCGTTAAAGCCTTTAAAAGCATCACTATATGAAAAAAGCACATTGATATTGGCATTTTTGTGTGTGCAATAATGATAAGCCTTTTGTAAAATTTCATCTTTTTTGCGAGTAAAAAAATCTTCAAAACAAGCTTTAGCTCCTTCTAAAAGAGCTTTGGCATTATAGCCACAAAAACAAAGTGGAACTATACCCACAGCTGAAAGTATGCTAAAACGACCTCCTACATTTGCAGGGATAAAAAAGCATTTAATACCTAAATTTTCACCTTCTTTATGAAGTTTTGAATCCTTATCAGTAATAAAAACAAAGTATTTTTTTAATTCTTGCATATCAAGTTTAAAATGTTCAATAAGAAGTTTAAAAAGTGATACGACTTCTATAGTGCTACCTGTTTTACTGATGATTAAAAACAAACTTTCTTCAAGCTTGATTTTTTCTAAAGTCTTATTAAAAGAATGTGAGCTTGTGTTATCGAGTATAAAAAGCTCTCTTTGGTTACTTTTTTCATTAAAAAGCATATCGCGCAAGGCTTTTACACCGCAACTTGAACCTCCCATTCCAACTAAAACGACATTTTTTACATATTCTTTATCTTGAATAAATTTCAAGCTCTTATCGATTAAATTCAAACTTGTGTCAATAAGATGATAATACCCTATATCTCCACTTTTTACCTCATCATTAATACGATTTGCATAAGAACTTATAGTGTGAATTTCACTTTGCTTAAAAAAAAGTGTATTGTTTAACATTTACTTTTCTCGTAAAAATAATTTGTCGCCTCTACAAAGCCTTCTACGCTTCCACAATCAAAGCGTTTCCCTTGAAATTTATAAGCTAAAACCATACCATTGGTTGCTTGAGTTAAAAGCGCGTCGGTAAGTTGAATTTCGCCATTTTTTCCTGCTTTAGTATTTTCTAAAATTCCAAAAATATCAGGAGTTAAAATATATCTTCCTATGATAGCAAGATTACTTGGAGCTTCATCAGGACTTGGTTTTTCTATCATAGAATTAACCATAATAAGATTTTCTTCTACAAAATTTCCAGAAATTACTCCATAATTTGAAACTTGTTCTTTTGGTACCTCCATCACAGCTATGATGGTGCAGCGATATTTTTCATAAATTTTTACCATTTGAGCCATAACATTTAAGCCTTCTTCATTAACACACAAATCATCGGCCAAAATTACGCCAAAAGCTTCATCGCCAACTAAAGGTTTACCTTTTAAAACCGCATCACCTAAACCTTTCATTTGATTTTGTCTTGTAAAAGTAAAGGTACAACGATTGATTAAAGAACGAATTTCATCAAGTAAGTATTCTTTTTTTGTACCTGAAATTTGATGCTCAAGTTCATAAGAAATATCAAAATAATCTTCTAAAGCTCTTTTTCCACGCCCTGTGACAAAGCCCATATTTTCCATTCCTGCTTCCAAAGCTTCATCAACTCCATAATGAATCAAAGGTTTAGTTAAGATAGGCAACATCTCTTTAGGTAAAGTTTTTGTTGCAGGTAAAAATCTCGTCCCATAACCTGCCGCAGGGAAAATACAAGTTTGAAGCATAAAAATTTCCTTTTATTTTTTTATCATTATAGCTTATTTTTATGAATTTTTATGCAACAAAACAAGGCAAAGTTCTTTTTACCTTGGTTATTCAAACTCGGCCTTAGCCAATTTAACAATGGTTTCTACTACTCCAGAATCTTCAAGTGTTGAAATATCTTGTTTGATTTCTTCACCTCTTGCTATAGTTCTTAAAATTCTTCTCATTATTTTACCACTTCTAGTTTTTGGCAAACCTGGAGTATAAAGAATTTTTTCTATTTTAGCTATAGGTCCTATCTCTACTCTTAAAATGTCATTAAGTTCCTTTAAAGTTTCTATAGCTCCGCCAAGATCACAACTGGATGCAGGACTTAAAACCACAAAAGCAAACAGTGACTCGCCCTTAATCGCATCCAAAATACTCACTACAGCTGATTCTGCTACACTTGGATGTTTAGCAATAGCACTTTCAATTTCAGCCGTTCCTATACGATGTCCTGCAACATTAACCACATCATCTGTTCTTCCTGTGATGGTAATATAACCATTTTTATCATAAAAAGCACCATCGCCACTAAAATATACAGCTTTTCCATCTTTTCTAGCTTGAGAAAAATAACTTTCTATATAGCGTTCATCATTACCCCAAATTCCACGAATCATCGAAGGCCAAGGTTTGGTTATACAAAGCAATCCATCTTCACCTTCATCTTTTTTATTGCCTTCTTCATCAATAACTTCTGCAAAAATTCCTGGCAAAGGCAAGGTAGCACAACTTGGTTTTAAAGGAGTAGCGCCTGGTAAAGGCGTAATCATATGTCCACCTGTTTCTGTTTGCCACCAAGTATCGACTATAGGACTTTTAGCTCCCCCTATTTCATCATAAAACCACTTCCAAGCACTAGGATTTATAGGCTCTCCAACCGTTCCAAGCACTTCAAGCGTACTTAAATCATATTTTCTTGGCTCATCAGGCGCATCAGCATGAAGCATTCTTATGGCAGTTGGCGAAGTGTAGAATTTGCTTATTTGATACTCTTCTATCATTCTCCACCAACGCCCAGAATTTGGATAAGTAGGAGTTCCTTCATGCATTATAGTCGTTGCTCCACATGCTAAAGGCCCATAAACTACATAAGTATGTCCTGTAATCCAACCCACATCAGCACTACACCAATAATTATCATAATCTTTAATATCAAAAACCCATTCCATAGTCATTTGTGCCCAAAGTATATATCCTGCACTTGCATGCATAACTCCTTTTGGCTTGCCCGTTGATCCTGAAGTGTAAAGCAAAAACAACAAATCCTCGCTATCCATGATTTCGGGTTCACACTTATAAGACTCATTTTTCACAAGTTCGTTATAAACATAGTCCCTTCCTTTAATATATTCTATAGGCTCATTATTGCGTATAACTATAAGTACTTTTTCTACACTTTCACACCCTTCACTTAAAGCCTTATCTACTGCAGGTTTTAACATATAAGGTTTGCCACGACGAAAAGCACCATCAGCCGTTACTACAAGTTTAGCTCCTGCATCTATAATTCTATCTCTTAAGGCTTCAGGAGAAAACCCTCCAAATACCACACTATGAATAGCCCCAATCCTTGCACAAGCTAACATTACTATAGCTGTTTGAGGAATCATAGGCATATAAATTACAACCCTATCGCCTTTTTTTACTCCGAATTTTTTAAGCAAATTGGCTGCCTTGCAAGTTTCATGCAATAATCTTCTATAAGTATAAACTTCATAATCCCCCATTTCACCTTCAAAAATCAAAGCAGCTTTATTGCGTCTTGTTTTCATATGACGATCAAGACATTGATAGCTTACATTTAAAGTTCCACCTTCAAACCATTTATAAAATGGAGCTTTATCCTCATTTAGCACTCTTGAAAAAGGCGAAAACCACTCGATCTTCTCAAGTGCTTGTCTTTTCCAAAAACCTTCAAAATCTTCTTTGGCTTCATCGCATAAATCATAGTATTCACATAAATTTTTTATACGAGCATTACGAGAAAATTCTTTACTTGGCTTAAAAAGCTCTTGATTATTTTGATTAAGCATAAAAACTCCTTTATGGTTATTTTTAAACATTATATAAGAGTTTATTTATATTAAATACAAATTTAAAAAATAATTAAGATAAATTTTATAAAAAATGGGAATATTTGTAATATTTTATTTAAATTTTATAATGTATGTTAATTTAAGAAACATATTGCATCTTCATAAAAATAAAGACTGAGTTCTTCGTATAATTTTAAATCGAATTTTAAAAATTCTTGTTTTTCTAAAGCAAATTCTAAAATTTTATCCATACAACTTACCCTTATAAAAACATCACTTTTCCTACTTCTAAGTGCTATAATATAACATTTTTCTAAAATAAACTCATAATTATTTTTTGGGATATTTTTAGAATTAAAAAAAGAAATTTTATAAGGATCAATAGCAATTTTACTTGGAGGTTTTTTAAAATCTTTATATTTTTTACAATTACTAAAATCTATAAAATTACAAAATTTCACACCTTGATTTTCTAGCTCAAAAACATTAGTATTTTCAAATTCTAAAATTTCTCCACTGTGTAAATAAAGTTTTTTTTGAGCCAAAGAATCTAAAAAATGTTTATCATGACTTGCGATTAAAAAACCTGTATTGAAATTTTCGTGCATTTTAAGAATAGCTTTTTTAAATAAAAGCGTAGTATTTTTATCCAAAAAAGCACTCGGTTCATCAAGTAAATAATACTTCGCTCTTACGCTTAAAGCTATAGCAAAAGCTATTTTTTGACTTTGTCCTGATGAAAGTTCATTAGGATATTTACTTAAAAGACTTTCATCTAAATTTAAAAACATCAAACTTTCTTTTATACGTTCTTCGATATCTTCTTTAATCCCATAAGTTTTTAAAGTAAATAAAAAATTTGCCCTTACGCTACGATTTAACAAAATAGGCTCTGGAAAAAGCAAATAAATTTCACGCTTTTGTTTATTATTAAGTTTAAAATTTCCAAAATAAGAAATATTTTTTGAAAAATCTCCTTCTAAAAATTTTAATATTCTTAAAAATGTAGATTTTCCACTTCCATTCGTTCCCATTAAGATGCTAATTTTACTAGTATCAAGTTTTAAATTTTTAATTTTTAAAACTTCTTTGTTTTGATAGTTGAAAAAAAGATTAGAAATTTCTATCATTTTATGTTCTTTTGAGTTTATGTGTGATGAAATTTAAACAAAAGGCAATGAGAATTAAAACCAAAGCCAAAGCTATACCGCTAGCAAATTCGCCTTTGTTGGTTTCAAGTGAAATAGCTGTGGTTATGGTTCTAGTGTCGTATTTGATATTTCCACCCACTATCATCGCTACTCCTACTTCTGCTACAATGCGTCCATAAGCTAGCGCAACGACGCTAATTAAGGCAAAACGTAATTCATAAATCATCATTAAAACAAGTTTTAAAGGACTTAGGTGAAAAGATTTTATAAGTAAAAAATGTTTTTTATTCATATTTTCTATCAAATTTGAAAAAAGTGCGATCACTATAGGAAGTGCTAAAATAAACTGCCCTAAAATTAAAGCCTTTATAGTAAAAAGCAATCCAAATTCTCCCAAAGGTCCTCGACTTGAAATCAGTGCATAAAGTATAAGTCCTACTGCAACTGTTGGAAAAGAAAGGCTAGTATCTATGATAAGTTTTATAAAGCGTTTGAATTTAAAATCAAAAAAACCTAAGATAAATCCTAAAGGAAAACCTATAAGCAAAGCTAAAACTATAGAAATACTTGAGCTTAAAAGTGTAGTTTTTATAGCTGAAATTACACTTTCATCAGCATTAAAAAGTAAAAATAAAGCTTGTTTAAAACCATCAAAAATATAATCCAAAAATATCCTTTTTAAAATAAGTAATTTTAGCATAATTATGCTAAAATATTTTTTTATGTAAATTTATAAGGAGAAAAAATGAAAAAAATCATTTCTTTAGCTCTTGCTTTAACTTTAAGTGCAAGTGCAGCAGAACTTAAAATGGCAACCACAACAAGCACTGACAATACAGGACTTTTAGATGCTCTAAAGCCTCTTTATGAACAAGAAAGCGGCAATACCTTAAAATGGGTTGCAGTAGGAACGGGTGCGGCTTTAAAAATGGGTGAAGATTGCAATGCTGATGTGCTTTTTGTGCATTCTCCAAAAGCTGAAAAAGAATTTATGAAAAAAGGTTTTGGTGTGGATAGAACGCCTGTGATGTATAATGATTTTATCATCATCGCAGATAAATCTTTAGCTTCTAAATTTAAAGGTAAAAATTTAAAAGAAAGCTTAGAACTTATCAAAAATGAAAAACTCACTTTCATCTCAAGAGGCGATAAATCAGGTACTGATAATAAAGAAAAAAGTCTTTGGAAAGATCTTGGTGGTGTGCCTGAAAAAGAAAACTGGTATCAACAAAGTGGACAAGGTATGCTAGCAAGCATTAAAATCGCTGAAGAAAAAAAAGGTGTGATTTTAACTGATCGTGGCACTTATATCAAATATGAAGCCAGTGAAAAAGGAAATCCAAGTTTAGTCATTGTAAATGAAGGTGATGATAGCCTTAAAAATTTTTATTCTGTTATAGCAACAAATCCTAAGCATTGCAAAAATGTCAATTATACTGAAGCTAAAAAATTTATCAATTGGCTTACAAGTGACGATACTTTAAGTTTTATTAGCGGATTTAAATTGCTCTATAAACCTTTATTCGTAGTTGATGCAAAAACAAGGAAGGATTAAAATTAAGCAGGTTTTAGCCTGCTTAAAATATTATTTTTACTTATTGTAACTTTTTTATTTATTTTTCAATACTTTTAGCTTATTTAAATTTCTTCTTTAGATATAATAAAATCAATAATTAAATATACAAGGTCAAATAATGTTCAAAGTGGATTTAAATAGTGATTTAGGGGAAAGTTTTGGCGCCTATAAAATGGGAATGGATGAAGAAATTTTAAAATTTGTAAGTTCAGTAAATGTCGCTTGTGGCTTTCATGCGGGTGATCCTTGTGTGATGGATAAAACCTTAATTTTAGCCAAGCAAAATGGTGTTTGCATAGGAGCACACCCATCTTATCCTGATCTTTTGGGTTTTGGAAGACGCAATATGCAAATAAGCTTTGAAGAGGCTAAAAACTATGCCTTGTATCAACTAGGAGCTTTATTTGGCTTTGCCAAGGCAAAAGGTATGAAAATACAGCATTTTAAAGCCCATGGTGCACTTTATAATATGGCAGCTATTGATGAAAATTTAGCCTTAGCACTTTGTGAGGCAGTGGCGAGTTTTGATGAAAATATTATTTTTCTAGGGCTTAGTAATTCTGCTATGAATGAAGCGGCTAAGAAAAAAGGTTTAAGATATGCTAATGAAGTTTTTGCAGATCGTGCTTATAATGATGATGGCACTTTAGTTTCAAGAAAATTAGAAGGGGCATTAATACACGATGAAAATTTAGCTATCAAACGCGTGATAAAAATGATAAAAGAAAGCAAAGTTACAAGCATAAATGGCAAAGAAATTGATTTAAAAGCGGATAGCATTTGTGTTCATGGGGATAATGTAAAAGCTTTAGAATTTGTTAAAAAAATCAAAGAAAATTTAGAAAAAGAACAAATTCAAATTTGTGCTTTGGAAAATTTTATATAGGTTTTAGCAATGTTTAGTGTGCATTTTAGCGGAAGCAAGGCTTTGATTTTACGTTTTGAGCAAGAAATTTCACCTCAAATCAATGCTTATGTTTTAAGCACGGAACAAAGGATACAAAAAGCCCTAAAAGAAGGTGAAATTTATGGGATTGATGAGTTAGTAAGTGCTTATGCAAGCTTGCTTATATATTTTAATCCTTGTATACTTTCTTTAAATTCTTTGCTTGATTTTTTAGAAAAAATTAAAAAGGATATTAAACTTACGGAGCAAAACTCAAGTCTTTGTATAGAAGTTCCACTTTGTTATGATGAAGAATTTGGACTGGATTTAGAATTTGTGTGCAAACACAATCAAATTTCAAAAGAAGAGCTTGTATCTCTTCACACTAAGCCTTATTATCTTGTTTTTATGCTAGGTTTTATGGCAGGTTTTCCTTATCTTGGAGGTTTGAACGAAAGGCTTTTTACCCCACGCCTTTCAAGCCCTAGAGCAAAAATAGAAGCTGGAAGTGTAGGCATAGCTGATAAGCAAACAGGAGTTTATCCTATATCAAGCCCAGGGGGTTGGCAAATCATTGCTAGAACACCTTTGGAACTTTTTGATAAAGAAGATGAAAAAAATCCCACTCTTTTAAAAGCGGGTATGTTTTTAAAATTTAAAGCCATTTCAAAAGATGAATTTTTCGATATCCAAGAGCAAGTTGCTAAAAAAGTCTATCAAAAGGAAATTTATGAGTATAAAAATCATTGAAGCATCTATAAATTCAAGTTTGCAAGACTTTGGTAGAAAAAAATTTGCTAAATTTGGCATAGCAAGAAGTGGAGCTATGGATGAAGATGCTTTAAGAATAGCAAATATCTTACTTGGAAACAAACAAAATGAAGCAGGAATTGAGCTTTGTTTAAAAGGTGGAAAATACGAATTTTTAGATGAGAATTATTTTGTTTTAAGTGGAGCTGAATTTGAGGCAAAGCTTAATAAGGAAAAAATCAAAACTTACAAGGTATATAAAGCAAATAAAGGCGATATTTTAGAACTCGGTTTAGCAAAAATAGGTTTTCGTGGATATTTATGTATAGCAGGTGGTTTTGAAGTAAAAAGTTTTTTAAACTCTAAATCCAGCGATGCTAAAATGGGAGTTGGAATTTTTAAAGGAAGGGTTTTACAAAAAGATGATATTTTAAAAACTAATGATACTTTTATACCTTTTAATTTAGAAGCTAGAGAATGTGAAAATCCTATTTTTAAAAGCTCTAAAGAGCCTATTATACGCGTTATTTTAGGAACAAATGAAGATGCTTTTACTCAAAAAGGCATAGATACTTTTTTAAATACTAGCTATAAAGTAGGTTTAAAAAGCGATAGAATGGCAATTTATGCAGAATCTAGCGAAAGTATAGAGCATAAAAACTCAGCAGATATCATCTCAGATCCTGCGGTTTTTGGAAGCATACAAGTGCCAAAAAGTGGTATTCCTATCATTTTAATGGCAGGAAGACAAAGCACAGGAGGTTATACAAAAATAGCCACGGTTATAGAAAATGATCTAAGCTTACTCGCACAAGCTAAGTTAGGCTCTAGCTTTAAATTTCAAAGCATTAGTATGCAAGAAGCTTTAGAGCTTTATAAACAAAGAGAAATGAAATTTAAAGCTATGGATCAAAAAATCAATCTTGATTTTGAAAATTTGATTTAAGCTTTTTTACCATAAATATTGATAAAATATATAGCACCTATAGCCAAGGCACAACCTAACAAGGTAAGTGCATTTGGCACCTCATCTAGTATAAAATAACTACAAATTAAAGCACTAGCAGGAGTGATTAAAACAAAAGAATTTGCCTTAACACTCCCTAAAATGTGAATCCCATAATAATAAATACTAGTACCTATAATAGTTGATAAAAAAGCCACGACAAACATACTGATCCAAAATTTAAATTCAAAATGAAAAATTTCATAACTTTTTACATCAAACAATACCCAAGAAAACATTAAAACAGAAATGAGATTAATATAAAAGTTAATCGCCAAAGGGTGAGCTCCTTTGGCTTTATGATTAAACACTGCTATCAAAGCCCAAATAAAAGAACAAGTTAAAAACAAAATATTAAATTTACCAAATAAATCTTCTAAACTCCCTAAATTTAACAAACAAAATCCAGATAATAAACCTAAAAATAAGCCTAGAATTTCACTCTTTGTGATCTTGTGAGTTGATTTTTTATCTTTTTGAAATAATATTGCTATCATAAATATCAAATAAGAAAAAATAGGAATCATAGTTGTAACCAAAACACCGCCTTTTCCAGCTAAACCATGCTTAATGGCAATAAAAAATACAAAAGTATAAAGCCCATTTAAAATTCCTGCTATCAGCACACATTTTAAAATAGATTTTTCAAGCCTTAAAGGAATTCTTAAAAAGCCTAATACCATCAAAGAACCTAGCAAAACAAAGAAAAAACGCCAAAAAGTAATCACAGAAGTATCAGCATAAGCTGATAAAATCTTAGAAGTAGGCCAAGATGAGCCCCATAAAAACATAGCTAAAACAAGCAAGATATACAAATACTTTGTTCGAGTCAATGTTACACCTTGAAATTTTTAAGTCAAATTTTTTAAAAAATTTTTTTCAAGTGTAGTTCATACTCGTTTAGATATTTTTCCACTTGAGGATTTTTTACCACATCATTACACATAAAAGTTGGTAAAGCTTTCATACCTATAAATTCATGAGCCTTATGCAAATGCCAATACACCATATCTACACCCTTTCCTTCAAAAAATTCATTTTTATCATTAAAGGCTTCAAGAGGTGCATTCCAAGTGAGAGAAAACATGTATTTTTTACCATGATCTAAACCACCTTTTCCGTAGTTTTTACTAGGATTTTCATGAGTTCTTCCATCATTTTTAAAAAGCACTCCAGCACCCAAACCAAACACTTCATCGATATATTTTTTAACTATCCAAGGCTCGCCCATCCACCAAGCTGGCATTTGATAGATCACAGCATCAGCTTTTATAAATTTTTGTATCTCTTCTTTAGGATCATATCCTTGATCTATGTGAGTTTGATCTACTTCGTATCCTAATGTTTTTAAAATTTCTAAAGCATGATTATGCAATGTTAAATTAAGCTGTCCTTTTGAACTTCCAAATTCTTTAGCACCATTAAGCAAGAGTATATTTTTCATTTTTATCCTTTTTTAAATTTTATGATACAATTATAACTTAGCATAATATCATTTTCAATACAGAAAATAAAGTAAGATACTATACTAAAGGAATGTTAAATGACTAAAGAGAATTCTCAGTGCAATTTCGAAGAATGTGGATTTAACTATACTCTAGCATTAATTAATGGAAAATATAAAATGAGTATTTTATACTGCTTATTTCGCTATGAAATCGTGCGTTATAATGAACTCAAACGCTTTTTAAGCTCCATATCTTTTAAAACTTTAACCAATACCTTAAGAGAACTAGAAAACGATGGTTTAATTATCAGAAAAGAATACGCTCAAATTCCACCCAAGGTAGAATATAGCTTATCCAAACGCGGACAAAGTTTAATTCCTATCTTACAAGCTATGTGCAAATGGGGCGAGAAAGACAAAAAGGAAAAAAATGCTTGAATTAATTGGCGAACTTTCTTTACAAAATTATATGGGAGAATGGCTTGAAATGGCTAGAAAACCTGCTTTTTTTCAAAAATCTTGCCTAAATTCAAAGGCAAAATACGAGCTTAAATATAAAAATGGCATTCCTTATGTAGAAATTGAAAATTTTTGCAGTAAAGAAAATGAAATTTCAAGCATAAAAGGTAAGGCAAAAATCGTTTCAAATAGACAATTAGCAGTGAGATTTAATATCTTTATGAACCTTTTTAATAGAGTAAATTATGAAATCATTTTTATTGATAGCGAGTATAAAGTTGCCATTGTGGGTAGTCCTGATAAAAAATATCTTTGGATTTTAGCAAGAAATATAATAGATGAAAAAAGCACAAAAGAGCTTTTAGACATCGCTAAGCAAAGAGGATTTGACATTAGCGATGTAGTTTTTGATAAGTATTAAATTATTCTTTTGTCATATCAATAACATAGCGAAATTTAGCCTTTCCTGAGGTTAGATTTTCATAAGCTTTATCGATTTCTTGTGGGGTAATAAGCTCGGTTTCTGGATAAATTCCATGTTTTAAAGAAAAATCAAGCATTTCTTGAGTTTCAGTAATACCGCCAATTAACGAACCATAAACCTTCTTACCTGCCTTATGTACAAGCTCGTTTATGCCTATATTTACCTTATCTTCCACAGGAGGTAAGCCAACTATAGCCATTTCGCCACCAAATTTAAGTAAATCCAAATAAATTGCAGGATTATAAGGCGTTGGAATAGTTGAGATGATTAAATCAAAGCGTTCTTTTACGGCGTTTTTATCGCAGCTTGTGTAAAATGAGCTTACACCCATAGCCAAAGCATCGGCTTTTTTGTTTTCATTTCTAGCAAAAACGCTAACCTTTGCACCCATTTTAACAGCGTATTTTACAGCCATCATACCAAGTCCGCCAAATCCTGCTATAGCAACGCTTGAACCTTCTTTTATCTTAGAAAATCTTAAAGGCGAGTAAGTGGTAATGCCCGCACAAAGCAAAGGTGCAACCTTATCCATCGGTGCATTTTTTGGCACACAAATGGCAAATTTTTCACTTACAACTATGTTGTTTGAGTAGCCCCCATAAGTGTTTTCATTGCCATGAAATACATCGCAACTATTGTAAGTAAAGATGGTTTTGCCATTTTCGCAAAACTGCTCTTGTGAGCGTTTGCAAGCATCGCATTCACCGCATGAATTTACCATGCAACCAACCCCTGCGTAATCTCCTACTTTAAATTTACTCACATTTTTACCCACAGCGATAACTTCTCCTGCTATTTCATGCCCAGGTACACAAGGATAAGTAGCTTCTCCCCACTCGCTTCTTGCGGTGTGAATATCGCTATGACAAATGCCTGCATATAGGATTTTAATCAAAATATCATTATCGCCAATAGCGTGGCGGCTAAATTCAAAGGGTGTAAATTTCGCATCCTTGCTAAGCATTGCATAACCTTTACTTGCGATGCGATTGTTTTCTAAAATTTTGTATTGCATTTTTGCTCCTTTTTTGATTTTTTATAATTATAAAACATTAGAGTAGCTATAAGTCAAGAGAGAAAATAATTTTTTAAAAATTAGAAAAATACTTGATGTGTTAAAATTTTTTGATTTTTTAACGTATTTTTTTATAATGATAAAAATCTTTAGAAATTTTAAAATATAAAAGAATTTATGAAAATTTAATATTTTTAAAATATATCAAAATGGATAAAAATCATTATTATATAAATATAAAACTTTTAAGATTTTTAAAAAAAGGAATTTTTAGATGCAAAGCGAAAAAAGAATTTTAGAAAAAATTAAAAATATTGCTTTTATTTATAAACAAATTCGTCTTATAACACTTGAAGGTTCAAGAGTAAATAAGAAAGCTAAAAAGGATAAATATCAAGATTATGATATTTCATTTTTTCTAAAATCTAAAAATTTGAGAAAATTATTAAACCTAAACAAAAGCAAAGATATCAAAAAAGCAAAATTACCTAAATTTATTAAAAATTTTGGAAAAATTTTATTTTATCAAGCGCCTGAAAGCTTTGAATTCTATAAAGCTGATTTGCCTAAAAATTGGGTGAGTTTTTTGGTAATTTTTAAAAATGGAGTGAGAATAGACTTTAAATTTATCCCCTTAAAATCATTGAAACATTATTATAAATTTGAACCTTTAAGCAAAGCGCTTATAGATAAAGATCAAAGATTTAAGAAAACTCAAAATGAGAATGCTTTTTGCATTAAGAAACCAACAGAAAAAGATTTTGATGAAATATGCAATGAGTTTTATTTTACTTTTACAAAATTAGAAAAAGCTCTTTTAAGAAAACAATTTATAATGTCAAATTATTTGTTAAATTCTATGCGTGAAACACTTTTTGATATGCTTAGTTTTAAAGTCGGACTTAAATTTGGTTTTGAAATTTGGCTAGGTAAACAAAATACTGATATTCTAAACTTTTTAAAGCAAAAAGAAATAAAAATTATCTTAAATTCTTTTAATACTACTTCACTTGAACAAATTAAAAAAACAAGAAAAAAGCTTGAAAATTTATTTCACAAAAACACCAAATTTGTAGCAAAAAAGAATGACTTTAAGCTTTTTTCTTATCGAAAAAATGTAAAAAAATATTGCAAAATTTTAAGAAAATTGTAAAGTTATTTTATTCTTCTTTAATAAAAACTACTTTTATTTCGCATTTTTATAGTCTTTAAGTTTTTTTAAACTGATATATTTAAAAATAAGTGCAATTTATACTAAAGTAAAATATTTTAACTTATACTTTGCACTTTAACTTTCCTTTTTTATCAAAAATCTTTATCTAAAACATATTTTTTATCTATTAGAAATGACTTTTTTAGTTTCTTATTTTCTTCTTTTTTGCTTTGTATATAATATACATCTTTTGCATCTGAAAGAATATATAAATCTTTTACTTTTAAACCTTCTTCATTTTCAATAAAGCTGATGTTATTATCTAATAATTTATTTTTTACAATTTTATTTTTACTTAGTGTCATTTCTTCTGCCTTAAAATTGCCTATTTTCAAATAAGAAGTAATATTTTCATTTAAAAATATAATAGATAAAAATAAGATAACAGTATTAATAAAAGCAAAAAAATTAAAACTTTTAAAGTCTTTAAAACACAATTGAAGACTAAAAAATATAAAGATAATGAAACAACCAAAACCAAGATAACGATAGTTAATTTCTTGAGATTTAATGATGATAAAAACACTAATAATAGCAATAGCTATATATATTACAAATATTAACATTGTTTGTGTTGCAAAAATTTCAAAGTTATTTGATGAAATTCTATATTTTTTTCCAAAAAAATATAATGCACCATTTGCAACTATAAATACAATAACAATAGATATTAATAATAATATATTAGGTTTCTGTAATGTGATAAAAGTGATAATGGATGAAGTGATATAAATTATAAAAGGGATTCTTTTTGGTATTTTAAAATATTGTTTATATAGTTCTCTTGAAAAAGAAAATATTCCCGTGTAGAAAAAACTAAAAATTCCTCCAAATAAAACTCCTGTAATTGCCAAAGCAGTTGCCTTTTGGCTATCCAAAAAAGGAATGGTTTTTGTTTGCAAAAAATGTAGAATGAGTATAAAAATAATTATGGAAAATCCAGCCAAAATTGCAACTTGAAATAAATCTTTTGAAGTTTGCAAAATTGATTTTGAAAGTTTAATAAAATCTTTTTTATCTTTTCTTATTTCATAACGTTCCTCATATTTTTTAAATTCAACTTTAGAGTTAAACTCAAGCTCTTTTAACTCTGGCTTGGAAATATTTATCATATATAAATCAAAATAAAAATAAATTTCATCTTCTAAATCATCAAATTCTTGGGGATTATTTTTAAATTTTTCATATTCTAAATTTTCAAAAAATAAAATTTCTTTTTTTATCAATTTTTCTAATTTTATATTTATTTCTTTTATATTTTTACAATTTGTAATTTCATAATTGCTTCTTTCCTTTTCAAGTTTTTTTATCAATTCTTGACATTCTTGTAATCTTTTTTCTTTTATATTTAATAAAGTTTTAAATTCCATTTTTTAATCCTTTCATTCAATAAAAATGCAACATAAATTTTTAACATAAAAAATTATAAAGTCAAGCTATCTAACACAGCAATTGCATTTAAAGCCCTTGGATAGCCAATATATGGAATAAGAGCTGCAATGATATTTAGCAAATCTTTTCTACTTTGCCCCATGTTAAGATTGCCTTGTATGTGAGCTTTTACTTGATTGTCTAGCCCACCAAGTGAGATAAGATATACAAGGGTTAAAAGCTCCCTAGTTTTTAGATCAAGTCCTGTGCGTGTATAGTAGTCTCCAAAACAATTCGCACTCAAAAAATCATTTATAAAAGCTTTATCTTCTGGGGTAGATTCTATCATTTTAGTGATATTGGCTTCACCAAAAATAGCATTTTGTATTTCCCTGCCTTTTATTTTGCGATTTTCTTGCGTAGTGGTGTCTTGTGAAGTCAAAGATAAGGCAATATTTAGTTTTTTAAATGCTTTATTACAAAGACTTAAAAAATCACATACTCTAGCAAAACCCACATAAGGCGTAGCTTGATAAATCACTTCTTTGATGACAATAGGACTTATATCATTCTTGATTGCACCTTGAAGTAAAGCTTTAAACTCTATTTTTCCACCTACTGCTAAAGTAGAAGCAAGGGTGATTAAAAAATATTTTTGTGTATCCAAATTTGCTTTTACAAAACTCTCGTCAAAAGTAAAATTTATGTGATTGATAAAATACTCTTTATCACTTGCAAAAAATTGATCCTTTTTTGCTCCTCCTAAGAGTTTTTCAAAAATTTCTCTTGCTTTTTGTCTTAATTGCATGGTTTTATCCTTTGTGGTTTTTAAAATTTGCGAAAAAAGAGCATTTAAAATACTCCAAAAAACATAAAAGTTTTTATAAAATTTTTGCGTTTTATTTACAAATTTCTTTACTCTCTTGCTTCTTTTAAGGCATTTTCATATTCTTCATCACTTACAAGCTCAAGCCATTCTACATTTTTACCTTCTTTCTCGCCTGTAAGTGCTATGTGTGCTCCACTACTTGTATTAGTCGCACCATGAAAATGCTTTACTCCTATAGGACAGCTTATCACATCGCCTTTTTTGGCTATAAAGGCTTTTTGACCTGGAACTTTTGTGATGATTTCACCCTCTGTTACGATTAAGGTTTGTCCTTGAGGATGAGTATGCCATACACTTCTAGCACTGGCTTCAAATTCAACCAAAGCTCCACTAAAATTTCTCCACTGATTTGATTTAAACATCATAGAAACTTTTACATTTTTGCTAAAAAATTTACTATCGCCTTTAAAACTTCCATGAATTCCTTTACTTTCAAGTTCTTGCATTTACACTCCTTTAACAAAACTACATAAAACCATTACAATAAGAAATAAACCAAACTTTTTATTTCCCAACTCTAAGAGCTGCTTCACCGGCATACCGATCCCCTTTGATTATTATTTTTTCTAAAATACTCTTTAAATGATTTAATTCTTCTTGAGTAAAATCAATATTAACAGCATTAATATTTTCTTCTAACCTTCGTAAATTTGTTGTTCCAAAAATAGGCACAATAAATGTTTTTTGCACCAAAACCCAAGCAAGAGCAATTTGTGCTAAAGTAGCATTTTTAGCTTTTGCTATATCTTCTAATGCATAAACTAAATCCAAATTAGCTTTTAAATTCTCGCTTTTAAAACGTGGAACTTGTGATCTAAAGTCATTATTTTCAAAAGTAGAATTTGCATCAAATTTACCTGCTAAAAATCCTTTTCCTAAAGGAGAAAAAGGAACAAAACCTATATTTAATTCTTCCAAAACTTTTAAAAGTTCTTTTTCTGGTTCTCTCCACCATAAAGAATACTCACTTTGAACCGCACTAAGCGGAAATACTGCGTGAGCTTTTTTAATACTTTGCACCCCTGCTTCACTCATACCCCAAGCCTTAATTTTTCCTTCTTTGTAAAACCCGCTCATTAAATTAGCAACTTCTTCAACTGGAACATTTGTATCAACCCTGTGTTGATAATAAAGATCTATACAATCTGTTTGCAAACGCTTCAAACTACCTTCTAAACTTTGTCTGATTTTACTAAGTGTGCTATCAACAATTTGCTTAGCACCCTCAATCCTAACGCCAAATTTTGTCGCTAATATCACTTCATTTCTAAAAGGTTTTATTGCTTTGCCTACTAATTCTTCATTAATAAAAGGACCATAAACTTCGGCTGTATCAAAAAAATCAATACCAAGATCCTTTGCCTTATGAATGAGTGTTATCATCTCTTTTTCATCTTTAGCTTCTCCATAACCAAAGCTCATACCCATACAACCAAGTCCTAAGACGCTCACTTCCAAATTTCTTAATTTTCTTTTTTGCATTTGTTTTTCCTTTTTTATTTTTTATTAAAAACTAATAGTTCTTAACTATTAAAAACATTTTTCTATACATGTTAATTAAAAGTATAAAACCTAACATCTGGTGTAAGTCAAGAATAAAATTAAATATTTTTAAATTTTTACTCGTTTTTTTCGTTTAATATAATCTTTACTTAAAGGATTTAGCTCATCTTTATTTTCCATAACCATTTTTTCATAATAATCTATTTTAAAATCAAGTTTTTTTATAATATTCTCCAATTTTTTCATATCCTTTAGTGTTTTTTCTTTTAATTTTAAAATAATCTCTAATCTCTCTTTTGCCGTATCTTTACCCTTAGCACATAAAAAAATATATCTTTTAAGATCCTCGATACTCATGCCAATTTGTCTATAACAATCCACCCAAATCACCCATTCTAAATCTTTTTCACTAAAATAACGCACTCCATTTTTATCTTTTTCCACAAAGGGAAATAAACCTTTATCTAGCCAAAACCTAAGTGTTCTACTAGAAACTCCTGTTTTTCTTTCTACCTCTATGATCGTATAAGCCATTCTAATCCTTTATAAATATAAATTTCATACAATTCAATTTTTAACTAAATATTTTATTATTTTATACTAAATGCTACTTTTTGATATGGTTCTCAATTAATATAATTAAATTTTTAAATTTTCAAGATAAAAATCAAAAAATATTTTATATTTTTTGATAGAATAATACTAGATTTAATTCTAAATTAAAAATAAATACAAAAAAAGGAAAAGAATGAATAGTATAAAAATCAAACTTTCACTTATTGCAAATTTAATTGCAATTTTTGCCTTAATTATTTTAGGTATTGTGAGCTTCTACTTTACAAAACAGTCTTTATATGAAAGTACACTCATTAATCAATCAAACTTGCTTCGAGTTGCACAATCAACGGTTAAAGATTTTAGAACCGAAAATTTATCAACTCTTAATAATTTAGTGCAAGATATTCAAAGTTTACCTATGTCTTCATTAGAAACGCAAGAAGAAATTTTTAATAATGTTGCACCTATACTAAAAAATTATCGCCATAGCTCAGATGCATTAGCTGTTTATATTGGACTAAATAATGGAAATAGTATAGTCAGCCAAAAAGAAAGTGACGATAAGAAAGTAAATGCAATAATTAATGGCAAAGCTAATAATTATGATGCAAGAGAAAGAAAATGGTATCAAGAAGCCTTAAAAACGAATCAGATCTATATTAATCCTGTATACTTAGATCCTGTGAGTAATAAACATGTGCTCACTTATTCTAAAGCTCTTTATAAAGATGGTAAATTTATAGGGGTAGTAGCTGTAGATATACTATCAGAAAATTTACAAGAGGCATTTGCAGCAACTCCTGGAAATACATTTTTATTTGATGGAGAAAATAAAATATTTGCAGCAACCAATAAAGAATTATTAAATCCATCCATTGATCATTCTCCTGTTTTAAATGCATATAAAGCTAACGGAGATTATAATTTTTTCACCTATGGATTAGAAGGACAAGAAAGACTTGGAACTTGTGCCAAAATTTTTACTTATACAGCTTGTATTACCGAAAGCGCTGATATTATAAATGGACCTATTCATAAAGTCGCATTTATTCAAGCTATTGTTGTCATTATTGTGGTTATTATTAGCGTCATTCTCCTTTATTTCATCGTATCAAAATACCTCTCTCCACTTGCAGCTATCCAAACAGGTTTAACTTCATTCTTTGACTTCATCAATCATAAAACAAAAAATGTTTCTACTATAGAGGTAAAAAGCAATGATGAATTTGGACAAATCTCAAGTGCTATCAACGAAAACATCCTTGCTACTAAAAAAGGTTTAGAACAAGACAATCAAGCCGTTAAAGAATCAGTTCAAACCGTATCAGTTGTAGAAGGTGGTAATCTAACAGCAAGAATTACCGCTAATCCAAGAAACCCACAACTGATTGAACTTAAAAATGTTCTAAATAAACTTCTTGATGTTTTACAAGCTAGAGTAGGTTCTGATATGAATGTTATTCATAAAATATTTGAAGAATACAAAAGCTTAGATTTTAGAAATAAAATCTCTAATGCTTCAGGAAGTGTTGAATTAACTACTAATGCTTTAGGTGATGAAATAGTTAAAATGCTAAAACAAAGTTCAGACTTTGCTAATGCTTTAGCTAATGAAAGTGG
>NZ_RYYJ01000070.1:0-434 GCF_004379015.1 Campylobacter sp. US50a
ATTATTTTTACCAAGATGAAAAAGATAAAAGCAAAAGTGGAAAGGCTTATTTTTACTATGATGATGAAAGCATTCAAGATAGATTTGGCACTTTACCTGAAGGGGAGTATTATTTAAAAATCAATGAAATAGCTAAAGATACTAACCCTAGCTTTTTAAAAGATTATCCCTTTGAAATAGGAAAAACTTGGGGAAAATGTTGTGTAAGATTATATACCAATAAAGAATGTTCTAAAACTTTTAAAGAAGTAAAAATAAAAGAAAGTAATGAAAAAGAAAACAAAACAAGCAAAAAAGATAAAAAAGAGCAAAGCATAATAAAAGATAATCTATATCTTTATAGCATCAATGAAAAGGGAGAGTTTGGCAGTAGTGGTAGCATAGGTATGGCACAAGCACAGTTATTAGAGGATTTAAGTAAGCAAGCTAAGTTT
>NZ_RYYJ01000071.1:0-421 GCF_004379015.1 Campylobacter sp. US50a
TTTAAAAAAAGAAGATGAAATATACTTTAAAGCAGTAAAAAACAATATATCATATTTTATTAATAAAAACGATGGAATTTTAAAAGTTGCTCTTGCTGGTAATGAAGAAAATGCTATAGAATTATACAGTTTTGCTAAAGAAAATCAATTTAAAATTTTACAAGATAAAGCTTCAAAGATGCTAAAAATCTATTTAAAACTAGAAAGGTATAGTAGCGAAGAGATTTTATCACATAGAGGGGGAAATTTTGAATTAACACTCAATAATCTTAAGATTTTAGATGAAAATGGAAATAATCATGAAACCATCACTAAAGTATTTCTTCATAATTGTGAGAATAGAAGGATTTATGAAAGTTTAAAGTTAGAGTATCAAGAAGGCATTTATAAGAGCAGTTTTAAAATTGATTTAATTTTAGAT
>NZ_RYYJ01000072.1:0-416 GCF_004379015.1 Campylobacter sp. US50a
CAAATAGTTTCCAAGGAAGAGCTGTGGTAATCCAAATTGATTGTTGAATGTGCATTTTTTGGAATAGATCTTCCATAGGAATCTTTGCTCATTGGACCATTGTAGCTTTGTACCTTTTCTAAGCTTTCTTTATCATATTGTACATCTAAAACGATTTGATTGCATGTTAAATTTTGCTCAATTAGCTCAAGAACCATATGATCGACGATTTCTTTAAGCATATCTCTAGCTTTTTTAAAACTATAAGGCTTAGGCAAAACCTTAGCCATTACCTTAGAGATATGTTTGCTTTTATATTCTTTAATAGCTTGCATTGTACAGCTTTCAAATCCCCAAGCGTGATCGATTAATAACTCAGCATTTACTCCAAAAATTTGATAAAGTTTATCCTCGTTATTAAGAGAGTATCTTGCTAA
>NZ_RYYJ01000073.1:0-410 GCF_004379015.1 Campylobacter sp. US50a
ATAAGCTTGAAAACAAACTAGATAGCTTTAAAAGAGAAGTTAGAACATATGTAATTATTCTTGCTGCTTTAATGTTTATTTTACAGCCCACAATTTTTGATTTAATTTTGTCTATCTTTAAATCATTTCTAAGACAATAAGGTTTTTAACTTTTACTTTCGTTAGTGTGTTTATCATTGAGATAATGAGCTACTAAAACCAATATGCCAAAAACGAGAGTGATAGCACCAATTAAAATAGCTATATTATAACCATCCATTTTTTCTCCTTTTTTCAAAAAAGTTCAATCTTTAAGAAAGATTGATGATAATGCAACTACCGTTAAAATTAGCAAACTTTCAATTAAAATAATAAAAGCTCTACTATCGCCTGTATTTATAAACAATCCTATGCCAATAGATTCCATGAAT
>NZ_RYYJ01000074.1:0-390 GCF_004379015.1 Campylobacter sp. US50a
AAAGGTCAAGAAGTTTATATCAAAGCTCAAGGTAAAGCTGCTTTGATTAAAAATGATTTAACTAAAAAAATAGGAAATAATGAAGCTAAAGCTGAACCTAATTCTTATGCTTATGGAGTCAATACAGCCTTAGGTATGAATTTTATTTCTAATAAAGATATATTCTCCCCTGAAGTAGGTCTTGCTTATGAAGGAGGCTATACTGAAGCTTTTTCTATGAAAGACACTATAGGACAAGCAACAGTTCAAGGTGGAGAAAGAACCTATGCAAACTATTTAAATCTTTTCTCTACTAAAACAAGCTTTACTTGGTTTAGAGATTGGTTGCCTAATTTAAAAACTTCAGTAGAACTTGGAGCTAAGTTTAATATCAATCCTAAAGTAGAAGCT
>NZ_RYYJ01000075.1:0-387 GCF_004379015.1 Campylobacter sp. US50a
TCAAACATCAATTATTTCCTTTTTAAAAAGTGCATTTTAACTCTCTTTTATTACCTTCTAAAAGATAAATACGTGTTCTTGGATAGGTAGAATTCTCATCATTAAGAAATCTCCTATTCCATAGAGTAATATAATTCTTTCCTTGAAACTCCATAACATTATAAACTAAATAGCTTAGTATAGGAAGCTCAGAATCTCTTAGTATTCCTGAAATTTTATTGCTTGGCAGGGCATATGTTTCAAGTGCCATGCAAGGCGTCTCATTTACCATGCAAACTTCTTCTTCAGTTTTTGCTCCGCTAAAATGCAAATCATCTCCATAGATTTTACCACTTGCTTTTGCATCTAGCTTACCATTTTTATATATCCAAAGTGCACTAAAATATT
>NZ_RYYJ01000076.1:0-380 GCF_004379015.1 Campylobacter sp. US50a
ATCTATATAAACGAGTAATCATGTTTTTATGAGAAAAATATTTTAGATATAAAAATCAATTAAAAACAAGTAAAAAAATAAGTATTTTTTAAATAGTGTATTTTTTATACCACTTTTATCTCTATATATTTTAGACTTAAAATAAAATTAATTAAAATTAGTATTAAAATTTTATCTTTTTTTTCTGTGAATTTTCATATAAAAAATATTGTTTTTTATATCATGAAAAAAACAAAAAATATCTTGTACTTTTTGTGAGCAAAAATTCAAAGAGAAAATTACAGCAAAACTATATTTATTTTGATTTATTTTTTTTGTTTTTTTATCTATCATTTTTTATTTTTATTTTTATTTTTTTACCTATCTTCACTCTAAAATTT
>NZ_RYYJ01000077.1:0-362 GCF_004379015.1 Campylobacter sp. US50a
AAATCATTTCTCCACTTAAAGAAGCTCCACTATCTAATCTTATACCACTAATATTACCTTTAATAACACCACCATTTTTAAGTTCTATTTTTTGAGTTCGTGAGTGAACATCTAAGGAAATTCCATAACTATCGCCATAAACTCCACTTACTGTGCCATCTTTTTTTGAGCTTGCTCCATCTATGTATAAATCCCCTAGAGTTTGCCATTGACCCACTCCTATTCCTATGTATTTGCCATGAATTACACCTCCATCTCTTATGGTAAGTGTTCCAAATTTACCATAAGTTACCATTATGCCAGAATAATTTGATTCTATAGTTCCTGTGTTGATAATGTTTTCTATGGAGCCACCATTTTCT
>NZ_RYYJ01000078.1:0-361 GCF_004379015.1 Campylobacter sp. US50a
AAGATAGTAAACTTGATTCTATCACTAACACCTCTACTTCTGATACAGGTATAAGTGGTTCTATCACTAACAATAGTGATAATAAACTTGAAATTTCTAACTCAGGTAATATCGGTGGTAAGATTGAAAGCACTGGTGGTGCTGATATGGTAATTAGCAATAATAATGGTGGAACTATTAGCGGAGGTATTAGTTCTTCAGGAAGTGGAAACACTAGTATTTCTAATTCACAAGGTTCAACCATAAATAATGGTATCACTGTTTCAGGATCAGCCCAAGTTGAAATTTCCAACCAAGGCTCAGTAGGTAAAGATGAAAATGGTAATACAGTAACTAACAATGGTAGTGGTAGTGTTGGAAT
>NZ_RYYJ01000079.1:0-358 GCF_004379015.1 Campylobacter sp. US50a
TAGCTCAGCTGGTTAGAGTGCACCCCTGATAAGGGTGAGGTCACAAGTTCAAGTCTTGTTAGGCCCACCATAAAAAAGATTTGAATAAAAAAGCTTTAAAATCTAAAGCAAGTATATAAAGTAGATTAAATATAAAATATAAACTCTATACTTAGATTTATTTTTTTATCTTTAACTATAAAAGAATATACTTTATATAGATATAAGTAGCATATACATTATGTATTTATATTTATAATGATTATATTAATATATATACTTCCTTTAGGTTTTAAACCTAAATGTTCTTTTTAATTATCATTGTTAAGAGTCACAAGCAAGTTTTAATAAAAACAATTTTACAGGACTTGTTAAAGGG